>JBMZAL010000260.1:0-1949 GCA_049611325.1 Flavobacteriales bacterium | reverse complement strand
CATCTTGCGCATCCGGTCCATCTCCACGATGTCGTGGGCGCCATCCACGCTGACCGCAGCGGCAGGTGCCGGGGCCGGTGTCGGAGCCTTGACAGGGGCTGGCGATGCAGCTGGAACGGGGAGCGCTGCAGGCGCAGCTTGTCCGCGCTGGGCGATGTAGCCCAAGATGTCTTTCTTGGTGACGCGACCCTCCGAACCCGTGCCTTGCACTTGTTCCAGTTCGGCCATGCCGATGCCCTCTTTTTGGGCAATGCTTCTCACCAAAGGCGAATAGAAACGGCCGGAAGGTCCTTTGCGAGAAGGTGCGTTGTCAAGAGGCGCCATGGCTGCAGCGACCACTTCTGGCGCAGGGGCAGGTTCTGCGGCTGCGACAGGCGCAGCGGGCGTGCTTGGTGCCTCAGCCGCGGCAGGTGCAGGTGCGGCATCGGCCGCATCTCCGCCCACGTTGTAACGGGCAATGACCGCGCCGACTTGTACCACGTCTCCCTCCGCCACACACCATTCAACAAGCGTGCCGTCTTCGGGGGCAGGAACTTCAGAGTCCACCTTGTCCGTGGCGATCTCCACAATCGGTTCGTCTGCTTCCACACCAGCCCCTGCGTCAACCACCAACTTGGTGATCGTGGCTTCGGCTACGCTTTCGCCCATTTTGGGCAGGAGAATGTCAATGATGGCCATGAGAGATAATTGCTCGACGCGAAATTAAGGCATCTGCCACCACCGCGAGGTCCTTTCTCCAATGGTAATCTTGGGCATGGGTGAACGCCTTTCGGTCTGCCGCCCTGCCCTTCAAGCCTTCCGTCAAATCGAGCCCGTGACGCTCAGGTACTTGCAGGTTTCCAGGACGCACCCATGTGCCCTTTCCTCGGAGGACCCGCATCGAAAAACGGACCCAATCTCCCCGGCCCGTAGACCACATGACCGGAGCCATGCCCCACACCAAGAACACCAACACCAGGTCAAAAACCCTCTTGGTCCGCGCCACCTCTGGACGATGCAGTCCGCGCTGAAACGCCACAAAAGCTTCGCGGGAAGCCCCGCCACTCGACATCACGTCCCCCACATCTGTCCAAGCGATGCGGCATTTGACCCCCATCCGCCCCAACGTGGGGAGCGCCGCCACAATGGACTCTGTGCGGACGTCTTTCCCACTGAAAACCACCTCGTCGACGTTGTGGATTTGGACGGCCTCCTCCACGTCACGGATGCGCCCCACCCAGGGCACACCCTGAAGCTGGGGCCATTCTTGAGGATCCGACTCTCCGGCCCACAGTGCATGCATGGTCAACCGAACGCGCTCGCCCTCGTTCCGCCGCAACAACTCCGCCATGCCCCCCAGATCCGCTTGCGCCACCAACAACCTCCGGATGTGGTAGGGATTGCCATTCCGCTTCAGCGCCCGCGCCAGAACCAGGCCGTGGATGAGTCCGTGAAGCACCGGCAACACCAACACCACGCCGCGGCTGAACCGCCACGATTCGGGAAACAAGCTGTACGCTGCCAGGGTCATCAGCGATGCAAGTAGCCATGCCAGCACATGTCGGGAAGCGCCGCCCCGTTCACGGGCATCGCGGTATCCGCCTCCCGCCCACATGCCTAGCACTTGAACGGCCACCAAGCCCGCGGCTTGCCAGCCGGCATCCGGCCACACAAAAGACTTGCCCAAGGCCACCTGCGACACCGCCATGACCCCGCCAAGGACTGCCAGGGTGCCCATGGCCACGCGCAACATGTCGCCCCAACGGCTCAGCAAGCGGCGAAGGACAGCCAAAGCAGCCCGGCCGTAAATCGCCGAGCGGATCATCCATGAAAACGCCCGGGCTTGGCTGCCCTCAAAATGTTTGGCCGCAAACAAGAGCATGGCGCGGTAAAACACCATGACGTAGTTCAAACTTCCCTTCTTGGTGGACTCTCCCTTGTAATGGATGATGCGTGCGCCTGCGAAATAG
>JBMZAL010000259.1:0-1952 GCA_049611325.1 Flavobacteriales bacterium | reverse complement strand
CAGTTCTCCTTTTTCATTGACCAAGAACTTGGAGAAGTTCCAACGCACCTTGTGGTCGCCTGAGCCGTTGAGCGCCTTTTGTGTCAGCCATGCATAGACGGGGTGTTGGTCGTCGCCTTTGACTTTGACCTTGTCCATCATTTGGAAGCTGACCCCATAGTTGCGTGTGCAAAATTCGCGGATGTCCCCAGAGGAACCGGGTTCTTGCATGCCGAATTGGTTGCAAGGGAATCCGAGAATCACAAGACCCTGGTCCTTGTAGCGGTTGTGCAACTCTTCGAGGGGTTTGTATTGAGGCGTGTAACCGCAACGGGATGCGGTGTTGACAATGAGGACGCGCTTGCCTTTGAGGTCTGCGAAGGAGAAGTCGTCGCCTTCCAAAGTCTCGGCACGGAGGTCGTAGAATGAAGCCACAGCGGGTGCAGGTTGATGCCAAACGTTGGCGTTGAACGTATTCCAAGCCACAAGACCCGCGGCGCCAATCACCGCGAACGCAGCCAATGCGAAGGTAGTTGTCATGTTCATGAACTCATCAACGCCTTTCGAAAGCCGAAAGTTCAATGCGTCAATCGTCCCAATGTGATTGGAAGGGTGCGGGGAGCCGTCTGCCCAACGACGCGCGCAGGGTTCCTTGGGGGTCTGTCCAGGCCGGGGCAATCCAAGCAGGGACAAGAAGCAACATCCCAGCTCCCAGCGCTGCAGCCAATGCAGCCTCTTGCCACCACGTCAGGGACAACGCAAGCATGGTGCCGGTGGTGAGCAATGCGAGGCCAATGCCCGCGCGAAGGGCGGTGCCCAACTGGGCAAGGCGAAGTCCAAGCCTGCGCATGACCCAACCCGTGGTCAGCACCCACTGCAGACAGGAGGCCGTCACGACCGCCCAGGCTGCGCCCTGCAGGTCCAAGCCCTGTTCGAGTGCGGCAAACACACCGGCTCCCACCGCGACGAAAAAGACGAGTTTGATGCCGATGCCGGCGCGCAATCCGTCCAAGGCCCGAAGGTTGGCGTCGCCGAGTTTGGTCAACGCACGAAAGGCCACGGCGGCAAAGAGGATTTGGACCACTGGCGCCGCCTCCGCGAAGGGATCGCCCAAAAACAGCCAAGTCACGCCCTCGGCTTGAACCACCAGGGCAGAGGCAAGCGGGATGGTGATCAGGGCGATCAAATGCATGGCGCGCAAGGTGACTTGACGCATTTGGTCTTCGTCTTTTTGGATGCTCGAAAGTCCGCTAAACAGCACGCTGTCACCGAGTTTTCCCAGCACCGTGATGGGTTGTCCCATGAGGTGCACGGCGCGGTCGTACAGGCCTGTTTGGCCCGTGGTCATCTTTTCACCCACGAAGTACAGGTCGACTTTCGCGGCTGCATACGTCAGGAGGTTGAAGGCGGTGCTTCGGAAGCCGTACCCCAGCAATTGCCGGATGCGTGAAAGCTTGAATCCGAGCGTCAGCGGGACGCGGGCGAACCAGAGGTAGCCAAGGCTGAGGACTGCGTTTTGGACGAGCAACGCGCTCACATAAGCCCAAACCCCCGCGCCGTTGTACGCCAAGGTCAGGCCCACCATCAAGTTGCCGATCACCATGCCAGCCAGAGCACAGCCCGTCAGGGTCTTGAAGTTCATGTCTCGCACGAGCAGGCTGCGGGACACCACGCTGAAACCGGAAATGACAAAACTCAGGGAGATCCATCGCAACACGGGACGCAGGGTCGGTTCGCCATAGTGATGCGCCACCTCAGGGGCGAGGACGTACATCATCCCAAAAAACAGCAAGCCCAGCCCGGCACTGAACCACCACGCGGAGGCGATGTGTTTGGGCTCCAAGTTGCTGAACTGCACCACCGAGGGCCCGATGCCCACTTGCGCGAAGATTTCCACCACGCCGACCACGATGAGGGCAATGGCCATGATGCCAAAGTCCTCCTGGGTCAGAAGCTCCGCGAGGATGCGGATG
>JBMZAL010000258.1:0-1968 GCA_049611325.1 Flavobacteriales bacterium | reverse complement strand
GCATGCGATCGGCGAGGGTGTCGTAGTTGTAGACGAGGGTCTCAAAAATCTCAGGATCTGGCTGGAATTCCACGATGGTTCCGCGCTTGTCGGTCGTGCCGATTTCGCGCACCGCGTATTGCTCCTTGCCTCGGGCGTATTCCTGCTCGTAGACTTTGCCGCCGCGATGAACCTCGGCGCGCAACATGGTGGAGAGGGCGTTCACACATGACACACCGACCCCGTGCAAACCGCCCGAGACCTTGTACGCGTCCTTGTCGAATTTGCCCCCAGCACCAATCTTGGTCATGACGACTTGAAGGGCGCTGACGCCTTCTTTTTCATGCATGTCGACAGGAATGCCACGGCCGTTGTCTGACACGCGAATGCCGTTGCCTTCCGTGATCGTGACCGTGATCGTGTCGCAGTGGCCGGCGAGGGCCTCGTCAATGGAGTTGTCGACCACCTCGTACACCAAGTGGTGCAATCCTCGGACGCCGACGTCACCGATGTACATCGATGGGCGCATCCGCACGTGTTCCATTCCCTCCAGGGCCTGGATCTGACTGGCGTCATATCCCGTTTGCCCAGCTTTCTTGTTCTCTTCTGACATCTCGAAAAATTCTACCTGTGAAGGTAGGGTGGAAGGCCCCCTCAGGGTTCAGCTTTTGAGGCACGAAAAACCCCGATTTTTCCACGAAAAAACCGGGGTTTTCACAGGATTGTGGATAGTTCGTCAGAAGGCGTAATGCACGCCTCCCAAAACCTGGAACCCTTGGACCGGGAATCCACCCCAAGTGGCGTATTTGGCATTGGCGATGTTGGCGAACGTCAACCATCCACCGAGGCGGTCGTTGTAGGTGTAATTGCCCGTGAGGTTCAAGTCGAGAAAGCCAGGCAAACGCAATTCGTAGTCTCCTTGATCCAAAGGCGTCGTGTCGCCGTAATTGGCGCTGCGTGTCACGCTGTAACGTTCGCCCACGTAAGAAGCATTGGCCGTAAGACTGAGTCCCTCGATGAGGCGGTACGTGGCGGAGGCGTTCCACGTGGTGTTGGGCAAGTTCCACGCGCGGTCTTCAGAGGGAAGTGTGTAGCGATGCAGCTTCAGCCCTCCTGTGAAGGACCAAGCACTGCCAAGGTCAAATGCAGCTTCTCCGCCCACGGTGCGCACGCCCAATGTGTCGTACACGGCATTGAACGAGGCAAAAGAGGCCGTGTCTCCTTCGAAGGTGGGGCGGAACAGCACAAAGTCCTCGTATTGGGCCGTGCTGAAGAACCCGTGAAAGCGGAACACCGTGGTGATGGTGCCACGGATGCCGCCTTCGAGGGCCAAGCGCTTGTTGGTGCTCCGAAAGCCTTGGAAGTCGACCGGTTGCGCATTGATGGTCGAGGTGGTGGTCAGGGTGGTGGGGGCGTAGAAGGGATTCTCCTGCGTCAGACTGTGGAAGTTGTTGGCTTGAAGTCCACCGCCGATGGAGGCGTAGGGGACAAACAGGTTGCGCAGCAAGTTCACCGACACCTCCGCCCGAGGGTACAGGTGGAAGGCCTCTCCAAGGCCGTCCCGGGTGGGCTGGTCCGCGTCAATGGCCACGCCAAGTCCTGCACGTGCAGAGAGGGCGCCGCGACGGGTCGAGACGCTGGGTTCGAACGCCACCACGGCCTGGTTGGAGGTTGCAGCGGTGTCAAGACCATAGCGGTCGAGTTGAACGTCCAAATCCAATTGTCCTTTCCACGCGCCAAAGAACTGGGTGCCCATGGCCTCCACGCGCACGCTGCGCTCGCGGGCATCGCGGTCGCTGCCCAGCCAGCCGAGAGACACGTTGGCGGAATGGTTGAACGCGGTGCTGTCCTTGTGGTGGCTTTTGAAGTTGGCCTGAACTCGGGCCCGAGACCAGACCACCGACGGCGCATCCACCGGCGTGAAGGCCGTGTCCACAGCCAGAGAGTCAAAGCCGTACAAAAGCTCTTGGCTGCGACCCGCGGAGGCAT
>JBMZAL010000257.1:0-1985 GCA_049611325.1 Flavobacteriales bacterium | reverse complement strand
TACGTGGACTTGAACGCGTGGCGCATCGAGCGCGGCGATCAAGCCGGTGGCGCAGAAGCGGGGCAGCAACCTGCAGCTGTGAGCGCGGCGCCCATGCCACCCGTCCCACCGATGCCCGCTGCCGCACCTGCGGACGACGACGACCTGCCCTTCTAAACGGCCTGCATGGCTGGCAAGCACGTCCAAGAATCCACGCTGGAGCGTGCGCTTGACGCGTACGCCCGGGGATTTCAGCAATGGCTGCCCAGTCCGTTCACGATTGCGGTGATGCTGACGGCCCTTGCGGGTTGCTTGGCTTTGCGACAGTCCACACCGCACGAAGTGCTCGACGCTTGGGCCCAAGGCCTTTGGAATCCTGGGCTCATTCGATTTGGGTTTCAGGCCATGTTCATGTTGGTGTTGGGCCACGTGCTGGCGCTGGCGCCTCCTGTGTTGAAGGCACTTCGCAAGGCCATCGATTGGATTGTCTTGACCCCCGCGCATGCCCCGGCCAAAGTGGCGCTGCTGAGCATGACGCTCGGCTGGCTCAACTGGGGCCTAGGATTGATTGCGGGCGCGATTTTGGTGCGAGGCGTCATGGACCGGCGCCGGGCCGAAGGGGAGGCTTCTTCGTTGCGTGGGGTTTCCTTGGGGGTGCTGGGAGCCGCGGGGTACACGGGGCTGTTGGTTTGGCATGGAGGATTGGGTGGTTCGGCGCCTTTGAAAGTGGCCGAGCAAGGGCACTTGGCGTCGCTGGTGCCCAATGCGCCGTGGGCCGCAGAATTGCCAGATGCGCTGACCTTGAGTGAAACGGCCTTGACGGGTTGGAGTCAAGCCGTGACTTGGACCACGGTGGTCGTTGTGGTCCTCACGTTTTTGTGGCTGGGTCGTCGGATTGGAGGCGGTTCGGACAACGTGTTGCCCGAGGTGGCGGAAGCGCGGCGTGCGCCCAAGGCGGAAGCACGAGCGGAAGGATTGGCAGAGCGCTTGGATCGAGGTCGGGTCATCCCGTGGGTTTTGGGAGTGGCTTGTGTGGTTGGCGCAGCGTCATGGGCGTGGGCGTCGGGCCCTTTGTCCAAGTTGGCATTTGTGACGCCGGATTGGATCAACATGGTCTTGCTGGGAGCGGCGTTGTTGGCCCATGGCGAAGTGCGTGGATTGTTGAGTGCGCTGGATGAAGCCATTTCCGGAGCATCTGGCATTTTGGTGCAATTCCCGCTCTACTTCGGCATCATGGGCATGGTGTCTGGCACGGGATTGGGGGCCTGGCTCGCCGCCTCGTTGGTGGGGGCGACCTCCGCCAATTGGCTTCCCGAGGCGCTGTTTGTGTCCTCTGGGGTTTTGAATGTATTTGTGCCCAGTGGGGGTGGCCAGTGGGCTGTGCAGGGTCCCCTTGTTTTGGAGGCGTGCCATGCGTTGGGGGTGCCCCTGGAGCGGGGCATCATGGCCATGGCGTTTGGGGACGAACTGACCAACATGCTGCAGCCGTTTTGGGCGTTGCCCCTGTTGGGAATCACTGGACTGTCTGCCCGCGACATCTTGCCGTACACTTTGATGGTGATGGGCGTGGCGGGCGCCGTGATGCTGGCGTTTTTGTCATGTTGGGCCTAAGCGCACGCGCCAGCGCACCACGATTCGTTTTCCCACCGACCTTTGCATGGTGAATCCAGAATTCCAAACCCACGTTCTGTCCAATGGCCTGCGCATCATTCATGCGTGGATGCCGCGGGAAGTGACCCATTGTGCCCTTGCGATCAATGCGGGCACGAGAGACGAGGGCGAGGGGGAAGCGGGTTTGGCCCATTTCATTGAGCATGTGCTCTTCAAGGGGACGCAAAAGCGCAAGGCGTTTCACATCCTGAATCGGATGGAATCGGTGGGGGGCGAAATCAACGCCTATACCACCAAGGAGGACACCTGGATCACGTCCTCTCAGCGCAGCAAAGACACTGAGCGCGCCCTTGAGTTGTTGGCGGACATCGCGTTTCAAAGTGTGTTTCCCGAAG
>JBMZAL010000256.1:0-1991 GCA_049611325.1 Flavobacteriales bacterium | reverse complement strand
GGTCGCCTTCCAGCCGCTGGCGGATGCCTGCGAGGAGTTCGTTCATCACTTCAGAGGCTCATTCAGAGTTGACGAACGGCCGCTTTGAAGGCGCGTCCGCGTTGCTCGTAGCTGCCGAACAAATCGAAGCTCGCGCATGCGGGAGACAACAACGCCGTCTCACCGGGCAAACCCAATTCGTAAGCCTTGGCCACGGCTTCTTCCGCAGAGCTCACGTCCCAGCTGCTTTCCACGAGGTCGTCAAACGCGGCGTGGAGCTTGGCGTTGTTCTTGCCCATGCAAATGAGGTGCTTGACTTTGTCGCGCACAAGGGGCAAAAGCGTGTTGTAGTCGTTGCCTTTGTCGATGCCGCCGGCAATCCAAATCACAGGAGCGTTGGCGCACTCGAGGGCGTACCACACGCTGTTGACGTTGGTGGCTTTGGAGTCGTTGATGAACGTGATGCCGTTCACTTCTTGCACGAATTCAAGGCGGTGTTCGACGCCTTCGAAGCTTTGGAGGCTCTCACGAATGCCTTCTTTGCGGAGGTCGAGCACACGGCCAGACATGCTGGCGGCCATGGAGTTGAAGAGGTTGTGTTTCCCCTGCACGGCCAGTTTTTGGATGGTCATGGAAAATGAATTGAAATGTTGGAGGATGAATTGTGAATTGTCTTGTGGGTCCAAACCGCCGCCGTGACCGTCCCGCATCACCTCGTCGAGGGTGCGTTCGGCGCTGACGGGCAACAGTTGGGCGGACGTGCCGCGCTGGTCCAGCATGCGCTGGGTCCATTCGCAGTCCGCGTTGTAGATGAGGTGGTCCGCCTCGGTTTGGGAGGCTGTGATGCGCCACTTGGACGCGGCGTAATTCGCCATCTCGTAGCCGTAGCGGTCCAGGTGGTCGGGCGTGATGTTGAGCAGCACCCCCACGTTGGGCCGGAACGTGCGCGTCCCGTCCAATTGGAAGCTGCTCACTTCAATGACCGTGGCGTCGGCGGCGCCTTCGTTCTGGGCGACCCGCTCGGAAAGGCGTCGTGCCCAACTCGTGCCGATGTTGCCCACGCAGTCCGTGTCCCACCCTTCGTGACGAAGCATGTGGTCGATCATGGACGTGGTGGTGGTTTTGCCATTGGCACCCGTCACGGCCACCACGGGGGTGGTGTGTCCGAGGGCCGTGTGCACGCGAGAAGCGTATTCGATTTCGCTGATCACCTCGCGACCTTGGTCGCGGCAGGTTTGCACCACGGGCGCATTGTCCGGGATGCCAGGGCTCTTGATCACCACGGTGGTGTCTTGCCAGCCGTCGGGCTGATGCCCCCCGATTTCGTGGGCGATGCCGGCCGCCTCGAGTTCCGCCACGCCTGGTCCCTTTCCTTCCCTGGCGTCGCTCACGAACGCGCGCGCACCCAGAGACTGCGCCAACAAGGCGGAGCCCACGCCGCTTTCGCCGGCGCCGAGTACGAGGATGGGATCAGTGAGGTTCATGGGAATGGGTGCGGAGATGTGGGGTCAGCGGACTTTGAGGGTGACGATGGTGATGACAGCGAGGAGCACGCCGACGATCCAAAACCGTGCGGTGATTTTGGATTCGGGCATGTTTTGCTTCTGGTAGTGGTGGTGAAGGGGCGCCATGAGGAACACGCGGCGGCCCTCGCCGAACTTCTTTTTGGTGTAGCGAAACCACCCCACTTGGATCACCACGCTGAGGTTTTCGATGAGGAAAATCCCGCAGAGCACAGGTATGAGAAGCTCCTTGCGGATGGCGATCGCGAACGTGGCGATGATGCCGCCGAGGGCCAAGGATCCCGTGTCGCCCATGAAGACCTGGGCGGGGAAGGCGTTGTACCACAGGAAGGCGATGCACGCGCCCACGAAGGCGGCGATGAACACCACGAGCTCCTCGGAGCCCGGGATGTACATGATGCTGAGGTAATCGGCGATGACGGTGTTGGAGCTGACGTACGCGAGGACGGCCAAGGCCATGCCGATGATCGCACTCGTGCCCGTGGCCAG
>JBMZAL010000255.1:227-2016 GCA_049611325.1 Flavobacteriales bacterium | reverse complement strand
TTGAGCTCCAACGACTCGACCGCCCGGGACAGCCTGGTGGCTGCCGGATCCTTGCTCAAGTACCGGAACAAGGGTGCGCTGAAGGTGGATGTGGAATGGGACATGGGACCCTGGACCGCAGGCATTGCCCTGAATCACCAAACCTTCATCGATGCGGTGGATTGGTATTTTGAAGAACTGATCAGTGGATTGGTGAATTACCGCGAACAATTCACGGCAGGGTCCAAACGGTGGGATGTTCGGTTGGCCTACACCGCGCCCAAAGGGCAACGTTTTTCCCTCATTGTCAACAATGTTACGAATGGCGTGGTGAGCACGAGGCCGGGCATCTTGGGGGCACCTCGGCATGTCATGCTGCGCTTTGACACGACCTTCTGAGGACCTGAAATGCAACCCCAATGGCTGTGAGTCGGTCCTCACGACACGCCGACTAACTTCGCGCAAATAGACTTTTGATTCCTTCATGAAATTGACCAACACCCTCCAAGCGCTCTTTGCGGTCACATTGCTGACCGTGGGTGCGACTTCAGTCGCCCAAAGCCACCTGCCTGGCGAATTCATCGTCATGTTCCACAACGACCAAGACGGTGCCAAATGGGCGGCGGAATACGGTTTGGAGCACGTGGATGCACTTTCTCCACGAGCGCACATTCATTTGTTCCGCGCACAAGGCGAAACGACCTCGGCGCAAGATTGGGCCGTGCTCAGAACGTTGCGTGAAGATGCCCGCATTGAAGCTGCGCAGTTTAACCACACGGTCCAAAACCGCGAAACCCTGCCCAACGATCCGCAACTCGGCCAGCAATGGCATCACGTGGAGAATGGAGACCACGACATCGACAGCGACCTCGCATGGGACATCACCACGGGGGGCGCTGCCGCCGACGGCTCCCGCATCGTGGTGGCTGTTCTTGAAGGGGGAGGTTCTAACTACAACCACGTGGACCTCATCGACAACCACTGGGTGAATGATGCGGAAATTCCCGGCAATGGGGTGGACGACGACGAAAACGGATTTGTGGACGATTACAACGGCTGGAACTCAGGCAGCAACAACGACGCCATTGCGGCTGGAGGACACGGCACTTCTGTCAGCGGCATGATTGGTGCAGTCGGAGACAACGGCGTGGGTGGTGTCGGCGTGAACTGGGACGTGGACATCATGCAGGTGGACATGGGCGGTGGACTCACCGAATCCAATGTCATAGCAGCCTACAACTATCCCTATGAAATGCGTGCCATCTTCAACGAAAGCGCAGGCGCGCGCGGCGCGTTTGTGGTGGCCACCAACGCATCTTGGGGCATCGACCTCGCAAACCCTGCCAACTACCCCGTCTGGTGCGCGTACTATGACGACCTGGGCGAGCAGGGCATTCTCAACTGTGGCGCCACGGCCAATGCCCAGTACAACATTGACACCCAAGGGGACATGCCCACAGGTTGCAGTTCTCCCTACATGGTCTCCGTGACGGCAACCAACGACAACGACGTGCGTACGTTCTCTGGCTACGGTGCAACGACCATCGACTTGGGCGCTCCTGGCGAAGCGGTGTTCCTGCCCAGTGGCACATCTGGTTACGGCAACACGAGCGGAACGTCGTTTGCAAGCCCATGTGTGGCGGGTGCGATTGCCTTGGTGTACAGCGCACCCTGTCCAGATTTGATGGGGTTGGCGTTGAGCAACCCACAAGCGGCTGCAGATTTGGTGCTTGGGTACATCTTGGATGGCACCGACGAAGTCAGCAACTTGATTGGAGAGACCGTCACAGGGGGTCGCCTCAACGTATTT
>JBMZAL010000255.1:0-217 GCA_049611325.1 Flavobacteriales bacterium | reverse complement strand
TGAGTGCAGCACCGACAGCATTTATGCATCCTCGAATTGCGTCTACGACGCGTCGTTGGGCGAAGCTGTCACCGAAATTGAATTGGGCGTCGAACTGGGGTCTTTCCTGTGTTCGACGACAACGGTGTGCCAGTCCAACGACCTCGACAGCCTCGGCACGGTGTGTGATTCCTTGATGATTGCATCAGGAGAGACTTACACCTTCACGGGGATGTAC
>JBMZAL010000254.1:0-2017 GCA_049611325.1 Flavobacteriales bacterium | reverse complement strand
CCTGATTGCCTTCACCATCCTTCAACAGGTTCCCAAGTCGCACCGCGGTCACTTGCGGATGGCCTAAAAAAGGGGCCGCGGGTGCCTCGGCGAGGCGCACAAAAAAGGGCATCCCGAGGGACGCCCTTTTTTGTGGATGACAGGCGTGGTTTACTTCACGAGGAAGGTCACGCGGCGATTCTGGGCCCGTGCAATTTCGCTGTCGCGTGTGCTGGCAGGATCCGTGTTCTCACGGCCGCTGACCGTCACGCGCTCTGGGGCGATGCCCGCCGCTTCGATGAGTCGCTTGACTTGGCCTGCGCGCTTCTTGCCGATGCCCTTGTAGCGCACGTTGATTTTGCCTTCGAGGAACTCGTCGTCGTCACAGTGTCCCACGATCTCGAGGTTCATGTTGGGGTTGTCGTTCAACATGGCGACCACGTCCGCAATGGTGTTCTTTCCAGCCGTAGTGGGCATGCGCTTGAGGAAGGCGTAGTAGATGCCGGCGTCTTCGATGCGTTGCTTGGCAGAGGCGTCGTCAGGCAGGTTGCTTGAAGAGCCGTACACCAAATCCATGTCGCGCTCGTCTGCCGCACCACACTTGCATTCGCTCAATGCCGTGATGGCTTCCACCTTGACGTTTTCGATGTAGTAATAGGCTTGGGCCTGCTGGGCCTTGCCGGCATAGCAGTCGTTGCCCATGGGGCGCTTGACCTTCTCCTCATCAATGCTGGCGTCGCCGCCGAAGCAACCGATGATGAGGTACTCTTCCTCGCCTGTGCCGGTGAAGGTGCCACACACCGTTTCCCAACCGTCCATGTACACCATGGTCTTGTTGCTCTTGTGCTGCACGTCGGGCTTTTGGACAATGGGGGCCGTGCCACCGCGTTCGATTTTGCGGTCGCTTAAAATGGCTCCGATGTCTGGCACGGCGTAGCGGCTCAAATCCGCGAGGCTGAGGTCAAAAGACACACAGTATTTCTGGTTCTCTTGGAGCTTCTCTGTGAGTTGCACCTGGAGGTAAGAGCGCTTGAGTTTGGGGCTCTTGCTGTAGGCGCGGAAGCCGGCGTAAAAGTCGCCGTCTTGGGGCTCTTGGAAGCCGTAATCGTTGCAAGGTGCGGTGACCTTGCTCGCCTTTTCGCGAACCATGAACAGGTCGGGAGACACATCCGTGGCCCCGCTCCACTCGTTGGTCACGGTGTTCACCAATCCGAAGGTCTTGATGTCCTTCTCTTTGGTTTCCTCGGCGACCTGCTCAAAGCTGGCGTTGGGGACGAGGTTTTGGGCTTGAAGGCCCTGGACGGCCAATGCGGCCACGAAGACCATGGCCATGCGCGACAAACGCGCGGTGTCAATCTTGAAAATCATGCAGATGTGGTTGTTTCTCGTTCAGTTGCAGGCACGTACTCCTTCACCGCTTGGACAAACGCCCGGCCGTGGTCGGCAGGGATGTCGGGGTACAAACCGTGGCCCAAGTTAGCGATGGTGCGATGGATGCCCAATTCATCAATCATGCGATGGGTCTCTGCACGAATGGTGCCAGGATTCGCGTAAAGCACGCTGGGGTCGAGGTTGCCTTGCAGGATTTTGGGTCCGCCAGGGGCGTTGTTGGCGAGGTCCCGGGCCCATCGGCGGTCGGTTTGCCAGTCCAGGCCGAGCGTGGTGCACGGCAAGGTGGCGAGGTCGCCGAGGAAGTGGCTTCCCCCCTTGGCGAACACCGTCACAGGCACCCGGTCTTGTAGCCCTTCGAGCAGGTCCTGCATGTGGGGCAGGATGCGCTGGACATACAGGTCGCGGCTCAACGAACCGGCCCAGCTGTCGAAGAGCTGGACGAGGTGAACGCCGGCGTCGATTTGGGCGTGCAGGTAGGACTTGGTGGCGGCGGTGATGGCGGCGAGAAGGGCGTCCGAGAGCGCCGGTTCTTCCCACAGCATCCGGCGTGCGAGGGCCCAGTCCTTGCTCCCTTTTCCTTCCACCATGTAGCAAAAAAGGGTCCAAGGGGCGCCCGCGAAGCCGATGAGTGGCACGCGGCCATCGA
>JBMZAL010000253.1:0-2038 GCA_049611325.1 Flavobacteriales bacterium | reverse complement strand
GGGAATCCCAAGCTTGTCCATCAACGGCTCCGTGCAGTGGTGCCCTGTACGCACCGCGATGCCGAGCTGGTCGAGCAACGTGCCCAGGTCGTAGGGATGAACACCCTCCACAAGGAACGACACCACACCCGCCTTGCAGGGCGCTGTGCCATAAAAGCGAAGTCCTTCAATGGTTTCGAGCTGGGCGTGGGCGTGTTGGGTCAAGGCGTGCTCATGGGCCGTCAAAGCCGGCATGCCCACGCCATTCATCCAATCCAATGCGGCGCCCAGGGCAATGCCGCCACTGATGTGTGGGGTCCCAGCCTCGAACTTGTACGGGAGTTCGTTGTACGTCGTGCCGTTTTCGAAACTGACGGTGCCAATCATCTCCCCGCCACCGCGGTAGGGCGGCATCGCGTCAAGCAGGGTCTCTTTGCCGTACAAAATCCCAATCCCCGTCGGCCCGTAGGTTTTGTGCCCACTGAACATGTAGAAATCCACGTCCAGGTCGCGCACGTTGACCGGCAAGTGAGGGACCGATTGTGCCCCATCCGCCAGTACCGTGGCGCCGGCATCGTGGGCGCGTGAGGTCCAGTGCTTCACGTCATTCACGGTGCCCAGGGCATTGGAGACGTGGGTGAAAGCCACAAGTTTGGGTTTGCGTGCGAGGTGCGCCTCAAACATCTCGCCGTCCAAGGTGCCGTCTTCGTTCAATTCCACCACCAGAATGTCGAAGCCCTGCTCCAGCGCAAGCATCTGCCATGGCACGATGTTGCTGTGGTGCTCCATCCGGGTGAGGACGATGCAATCGCCGGCGCCGAGATTGGTGCGGCCCCAGGTTTGGGCCACGAGGTTGATGCCATCGGTCGTGCCGCCCACAAACAGGATTTCCTTTGTCGAAGACGCACCGATGTGGGCGCGCACCGTCTCACGTGCTGCCTCGTAGGCCTCCGTGGCCTCTTGTGCCAGGGCGTGGACGCCTCGGTGGATGTTGCTGTGGGTGTGCGCGAGGTAGCGCGACTGCGCATCGATGACCGCTTGCGGCTTGTGCGCAGACGCGGCACTGTCGAAGTAGGCGAGCGGCTTGCCGTTCACCTCCCGCGACAGGATGGGAAATTGGGCGCGAATGGCCTGGACGTCAAAAGTGCTCATCTCTGCAAGGGTACGACACGCGACAACATGCCACGGTCACAGTCGTTCAAGTCTCAAAAGATACTCGTGGTTTCCATCTCCACCCTGAATGGGGGAATCAAGGGCATCAATCACCCCAAATCCACTCTCCACCGCCGCATCCTTCACGTCGTTCAGCGCCTTCACGCGCATGGCCGGATCGCGCACGATGCCGGCGCGGCTCAGGTTCTCTCGTCCCACTTCAAACTGAGGCTTGACGAGAGCCACCACCGGCGTCCCCGGCGCGGTCAGCGCAGACACCGTGGGGAAGATGTGAGAGAGCCCCACAAACGACACGTCGATGACCACGAGCTCGGGCAATCCCCCCATCACCGCCGTGACTTCAGCCGGAGTGAGGTCCTTCACGTTGGTGGACTCGCGCACAATCATGCGGGGATCGTCGGCCAAACCCGCGTCGAACTGATCGCGGCCTGTGTCCACGCCAAGCACCGCTTTGGCCCCACGTTCCAGCATCACATGGCTGAATCCGCCGGTGGAGCAGCCCACGTCCAACGCCAACCTGCCTTCCACTTCGATGTCGGTCCACGCGTCCAGCGCCGCCAGCAACTTCAACGCGCCACGGGACACCCAAGGCATGTCTTCCTCGATCAGCTCGATGGCCACATCGACAGGAAACTTCTTTCCGGGCTTGGTCACCTTGGACCCCGCCACCAGGACACCGTGCTCCGAAATCATGCGCTCCGCCCGGGGCCGTGAAGCCACGAGGCCACGGTCCACAAGGAGCTTGTCCAACCTGATTTGATCCGCACCTGACATGGGAGGAGGTTACATCCAGCCGTGGCGATCTGCGAGCAGACCCTCCACTTCCTGGGCCACCTCGTCTTGGCCAAAGCCCTCGAGGACGTCCCCAATGAACGCCTGCACCATC
>JBMZAL010000252.1:0-2101 GCA_049611325.1 Flavobacteriales bacterium | reverse complement strand
CTGAGCAAGACCTCTTCATTCACCAGCGAAGAGCCGTTCCAATCAAACACCGAAAGGCGCTCCGTGCCATTCCACGTCGATCCCGTCGTGTAGACGATGAAGACCTTGGGGGTCGTTTCCCACTCGGGGTGCATGGCCATGCCGAGCATGCCCGGCTCGCCACTTCCGTTGTTGGTGACCGACTTGGTCAGCACCGTTGTGGTGGCACCCGTTTCTGGGTTGATGCGGTACACCGTGCCAGGTCGGCTGGTCACCCACAAAAAGTCATCGGGCCCCCACAAAATTTCCCAGGGAAGCTGGATGCCCGAGGCCACGTTGGTGGCCGTCAGGGTGGTGTTTCCCACTTGGAACGTGTCCTGAGCGCGAAGCTCAAGGGAGGCTAACATGGCGAGCAAAGCGCCAGCGCAGGCGAACAAACGAATCATGCAACAGGGGATTTGGATTTCATAAGATACGCGGTTCACTCGAAAAACGCTGGAAAACGTGCGAGTTTCCCACAGCACACGGGTGGTCAACTCGTGGTTTAGGTGCCTCAAGACACCGGGTTCACGCCGCATCTTTGGCATGACTTTCGCAGATGGCGAAAGCATGAATTTTTGTCGTCGATTCCCCCTGAAGCCCCTGCTCCATGCCTGAAATGTCCCAAAAAACATGGCTCCTCGTCGTCGCTTCGCTCGTGCTGGTGGTCGGGTATTTGGGCTTTCAGCTCTCCGCGCGCAACACCACCATTGGTTTGCTCAACGACGACAACGCCGGGCTCACCCTCGAGAAGGACCAACTCATCCTCGACCTCGAAAAAATGCGCTTCTCCTACGACACGCTCGAGACGGAGAACAGCATGATGGTGGCGGAACTCGCCGCGCAACAAGAGCGCATCGATGGGCTGCTCACCAAAGTGAAGAACGGATACTGGGAGGTCGCCAAGCTCAAGAAGGAGGCCGAGACCCTGCGGAGCATCATGAAGGGCTACATCGGCACCATCGACTCGCTGAACCAGCTGAACATGGCCCTGCTCGATGAAAACCTCGCCATGAAGGTGCAAATGGAGGCGGTGTCACAAGAGAACGCCGACCTCGTGGAGCGTCAAGAGAACATGGAGGACATGCTTGAAGCAGGCCAAACCCTCCAAGTCGCCGAATTCCTCCCCACCGGGGTGCGCGTGCTCTCGTCTGGACGTCAACGCGACACGGACCGTGCCGACCGCAGTGACATGCTGCGGGTGTGCTTCACCATCTTGGAAAACCGCATCGCGCCTGTCGGCGACAAGACCCTGCGCCTGCGCATCACCGACAGCGATGGAAACGTGCTGCCAAGTGCGGAAGGGGACAGTGATTTCAGCGCCTCTAGGACGGTGGATTACGCCCGCGACCGACTCGACGCCTGTGTGTTCTACGAATACCCCGACGACTCCGTCCTCGAGCCCTACCGACCCGGCACCTACCTCGTCGAGATCCTCGAAGGCAGTACGGTCATCGGAACGACCGACTTGGTCTTGCGCTGACCGCACAGGCGTTCCGCGGGAGCATCCGCCGCCAATCAACTTCCGGCTTGCGCTCCTGAAATCCTTTTCAGGCCACACCCGTCTCGTGTCGAACGTTGCGCCATGGTTTTGGAAAGTCGCACCCGGACCGGACAGCTCGGAGAAGACCTTGCCGCGGCGCACATGGAGGACCTCGGTCACCACGTGCTCGAGCGCAATTGGCGCTGGCGTCGCTTTGAAATCGACGTCATCTCAGCCCAAGGCGGGCAACTCGTCTTCCACGAAGTCAAAAGCCGGACTGGGTGCGATGTCACCCTTGAGCGACCTGACCTGCCGTCCTTGGGACAGCGGCGGCGGATTGTCCAGGCGGCACAGGCCTACCTCCTGCGGGAGGGTCGACGCGGTTGTGAATGCCGGTTTGACGTGTGGTGGGTGACCTTTCGCGACGGGCGAAGTCCGCACGTGTCGCACCTCCCCAACGCGTTTGATGGCGTGGCCAAGCCGCCCCGCATACGCAACCCGTGGCGGACCCTGCGCTGACCTTGTCCCACGACGTACCTTTGCGCCACCATGAAACAAAACCCTGACCAAGGCCGCCGCGGAGGCGCCCGCAAGGGAAGT
>JBMZAL010000251.1:0-2106 GCA_049611325.1 Flavobacteriales bacterium | reverse complement strand
ATGGGGCTGGGCACTCCTGATTTGGGGAGCCCCTTGGTCCCATGCCGCCATGACTGTGGGCACTGTGTGGGTAACGGGGTGCGCCCTGATTGCGCTCAAGCAACGCGGGGTCCAAGGCCTGTCCAGCGCCCCGCTTTTGTGGTTGCTGGGCCTCTTTGGATGGGGGTGGCTCTCCCTGTTGTGGTCAGACAACATGGAATGGGGCCTTCAACTTGCCTCCATCCAGGCAACCATGGTGGCTTTGGCCTTGGCTTGGCAAGTCCTGCCTCGTTCAGACCTCAACACCAAATGGGTTTCCCAAAGTGCCGCCTTCGCCATGGCCAGCACCCTCGCATGGGGCGCATGGCGCGTGGGACAGGGCGAAATGCTGGCAGCCAGAGATTGGACGCCGTGGACCTCACACATCCGACTTGCCATGTTGGCCGCCCTCGGATGGGTCTGGGGCGCGGAGCATTCATCCAAGACCAGCCTCCTCCTTTACGGCGCACTTTGGGCCCTTTTCACCGCAGTCACAGGCTCGCTCACGAGCGCCCTTCTGTGGCCCTTGGCCGCGATTTGGGTGCTTTGGGGTCGCGTTTCGCCTCCCGCGCGACGAGGACTGTTGGCAGGCTCCGTGGCAATCACCCTGGCCCTGACAGGAGGAATGGCGCTGTGGCTTCGGCCGGTGCCCCTTCCCGTTTCTGAGCCGGAACTTCCAGCGTTTACCGCGCAGGGCCACGCCTACATCCACCATCCTGAGCGGGTGGTGTCCGAGGGTGGACATCGCCTCCACCTCTTCATGTGCCCTTTGGAATGGGAAAATGCATGGTCCCAAATCAGCGACCTTCCCCTCCACGAACCCAATGCGGCCGGTTTCACGGTCCGCGATCGGCTGCCTCGTTACCTCACCTCCCTGGGATGGCCCAAGGACGGCGAACACATCCTGCAACTCACCCCCCAAGATGTCCGGGCCATTGAACAAGGCGCCACCCACGCCATTCCTGCGAAAGGACTTCGGTTGCGGTTGCGCGAGCTGCGGCGGGAATGGGAAGTGTGGCAAGATGGCGGCAACCCCTCGGGACACGCCCTCTTTCAACGCTTCGCGCATTGGCACGCGGGATGGCATGCGTGGATGCAGTCCTTTTGGGTGGGTCACGGCATGGGCGACACCTCCTCGGCCATGGAACAGGCCTACGCGCAACTTGGATCTGACCTGACTGCGCCTCACCGCCACCGCGCCCACATGCAGCACCTGACGTGGGGGATTTCCGGTGGACTCATTGCGATGTTGCTGTGGTTGGGATTTGCACGCGCATGGCATCAGGGCATTGGCAAACAGAGTCGCGCCGCACTTTGGGGTGGCGTGGTGGTGGTGCTGAGTTGTGTTTTTGAAGACGCTTGGGAAACCCAAGCCGGCGTGGTCATCAGCTTTCTCGCCTTGTTTGGTGCTTTCCGGCGGCCCGCTCAGCCAGACTGAGTGACGGCCTGCGCCCTCGCGCGTTGGACCGCGGCCAGCACGTCTTCCACAGGGAGGTTCAAGCCTCCCTCCGCCTCGAGTTCTGAGGTCACCAAAACTTCGCCGGGGCCCAACGGACCCCATCGTTGAGGCCAAAACGGTGCGTCAGACCGATACAGCCCCACGGTGGGCGTGCCTTGGGCAGAGGCCATGTGCAACGGCCCGGTGCTCGACGCCACCACGCACCGCACCTGGGTCACGGCGTCCATCAACTCAGTGAGGGTCCATGCGCCTACAGCATCCATGAAACCCGGCGTCCCCGACATGCGCGCCAACCATGGTGTCAAATCACTGCGTTCTTGCGGCGATCCCGTGACCACCACGGAGACACCTTCGGCCAAAAGCGCCTTGGACAATTCCTCGAACCGCGTCAGGGCCCAACCGTTGGCCGAGCCATGGTTGCCTGGATGCAACAGCACAGCACCGTCCAATCCCTCGGGAACAAGGTCGATGACACTTGAAGCATGCCACTCCAGCAGGTCTGTCCAATCTTGGCGTTCTGGAAAGCGCCACCGGGCGGGCAAACCCAAGCCGTGAAGCAACCTCAACCCTTGCGCCGTTTCGTGCTCGGGGGTGTGCTTCCGTGAACGCCACATGCGACGGTTGGCCCA
>JBMZAL010000250.1:0-2106 GCA_049611325.1 Flavobacteriales bacterium | reverse complement strand
CACCGTCCAAAAAAAGCTGCAAGGTGACCACATCGCTCCAGCCTCCTTGAGGGGTCCGAATCCACTGTTCCCGGCGTCCCGTCGTGCGGTAGCCGGCGCGCCCAAACAACCTCAACGAGGCGTCGTGGTGGGCCGGGACCTCCGCGTACAATTGCCTCAGCCCCAAATGAGACGAAGCATGGTCCCGAAGAAGCGCCAAACCTGCCTGGGCATGGCCCGCACGTCTTTCTGAGACATCGATGTGCACAGCCACGCCTGCCCGCATCTGTCGTGGCTCGAAGTCATACAAGTCGAGCGCCCCCACAGTGCGCCATGGCGAACCAGGTGCGTCGCGTGTGTCGAGCATCCAGCGCCATTGGCGATCGCGGTACAGGTCGTGGTTGCCCGTGGCGAATTGGGTCATGGCCTCCACGCTGACAGGCAAGACGCTGGCGCCCATCCACCAGTCCTCACTGGCATTTTCCCAGGAGTGCAAGGCTTGAACGTCGGCCAATTCCATGGCGCGCAATCGATGGTGGTCGCAGGTCAACACGCTGCGAAGATAGCCGTACCTTCGGCCTCATGTGGAGATTGGTAACAGCCCTTGGATTGGGGGTCTTGTTTGTCGGGTGCACCGTCAACCAAGATCTGATGTTTCGCACGGAGGCAGACCATGTGTTTGACTCGCTGAGTGACACCCAACACGAAGCCTACACGCTTGCGCCCAACGACCGTTTGCAACTGCAGTTGTTCTCCAACCGCGGCCAGCGCTTGATGGCCATGACTGCAGGTTCGGCGGCGGACAACCAGGGCGCAAACCTGTTCCAGCAGCAACAGCGCGCCATGTTTACGTACCGCGTAGAACTCGACGGGACGGTGGAATTGCCTGAAGTGGGTGCCGTCATGCTTGCGGGCTTGACCTTGGACGAGGCGGAGCGAAAAATTGAAGCGGCGTACGAGTCGGAATACGTCGACCCCTATGCGTTGTTGCAGGTGGTGAACAACCGTGTTCTCGTGTTTCCCGGTGAGGCAGGGCAGGCGACAGTCATCACCCTCCAGAACCAAAACACGACCGTCATCGAAGCGTTGGCCCAGGCTGGAGGCATTCGCCAGCGTGGGCGATCCAGACAAATCAAACTCATTCGTCAGCGCGGCGAGGAGAACCTCGTGTACCACATGGATTTGAGCACCGTGGACGGGTTGGAGGCCGCACGAACCATTGTCCAAGCCAACGACATCATCTATGTCGAATCCAATCCTCAAGTGGTCAGGGAGGTCCTGGCCGACGTGTCCCCGGTGGCCCAATTGGTGACGACGTTCACGTCGTTGTGGTTGACGTATCAAGTGCTGCTGACCCAAGATTGATGGAAGTCCAAACCACCCCTTTGGAAGGATTGTTGCTCGTGCGTCCACGCATCTTCGGCGATGAACGAGGTTCTTTCTCGGAAACGTGGAACCAACGTGCATTCGACGAGGCCGTGGGGGAGGAGGTCCGGTTTGTTCAAGCCAACGAGAGTCGTTCCAAAGCAGGCGTGTTGCGCGGGTTGCATTTTCAGGCACCTCCGCACGCCCAAGGCAAATTGGTGCG
Source organism: Flavobacteriales bacterium (assembly GCA_049611325.1). Taxonomy (GTDB): domain Bacteria; phylum Bacteroidota; class Bacteroidia; order Flavobacteriales_D; family Sanyastnellaceae; genus UBA11663. Next base: position 539 of record JBMZAL010000250.1, on the reverse strand, counting down.
TGTGGTGCACGGGAAGGTCTTGGACGTGGCGGTGGATTTGCGCAAAGACAGCCCGACGTATGGACAACACCACGCAGCCTTGTTGACCGGCGAAAACAGGTGGCAGTTTTTCATCCCACCGGGGTTTGCCCACGGCTTTGCGACGCTGGAAGACGACACCGTGTTTCACTACCTGTGCACCAACCTCTATCACCCCGAGTCTGAGGGTGCGTTGTTGTGGAACGACCCCGACCTGGGCATCGATTGGGGCATGGATGCGCCTCAGGTGAGCGACAAAGACGCCCAAGCCAAGGCGTTTGCGACGTTTGAGTCGCCCTTTGTGCGGTAATCCTGCACTGCATTTGGAAGTCGCACTTATCGAGGAGGGCCTGTTGGAAAGGAAGGGTGCCCCGGCCCAATCTGGCGTGCATGGCGTCGCATCTTGGGAGCCATGTCCATGGTTCCAAAACCCCCAATGATTGCCGCGTTTGCCCTGTTCCTCGGCGCAGGGGCGTGGTTCAGTTCCTCCTCTGTGGCCAGCAAAGTCCCTGACTTTGTGG
>JBMZAL010000249.1:0-2114 GCA_049611325.1 Flavobacteriales bacterium | reverse complement strand
GTGTCGATCACGCCACGGCTGTGTCCGTGGGCGGTGTCGACAATCACGGCGTCCACCCCGGCATCGACCAGGGCCGACACGCGTTCGTGGGTGTCGGCGGTCACGCCCACGGCCGCGGCCACGCGCAAGCGACCGTATTGGTCCTTGCACGAGTTGGGGAACTCGCTGAGCTTGATGATGTCGCGGTAGGTGATGAGTCCGACGAGCTTGCCCTCGCCATCGACAACAGGCAGCTTTTCGATGCGGTGCTCGCGCAGGATTTGCTCGGCCTTGGACAAGTCGCTTCCGTCCTCGGTGACGATCAAGTTCTCGCTCGTCATCAGCTCAGAGATCGGACGGGCGGCCTGCTTTTCAAAACGCAAATCGCGGTTTGTGATGATTCCGACGAGTTTGCCTGCGTCGTCGGTGACGGGGATGCCGCCAATCTTGTGTTCGCGCATGATGGCCAGCGCGTCGCCCGCAGTGGCGTCCTTGCTGAGCGTCACGGGATCTTGAATCATGCCGCTCTCCGAGCGCTTGACCTTCCGGACCTCATTGGCTTGCGCCGCGATGGTCATGTTCTTGTGCACCACGCCAATCCCGCCGTTGCGCGCCATCGCAATCGCCATTTTGCTTTCTGTCACGGTGTCCATGGCCGCACTGACAATGGGGGTCTTCAGTTGGATGTTGCGTGAAAACGGAGCGTGAAGCTGAACGTCACGGGGAAGCACTTCCGAATAGTTGGGCACGAGCAAGACGTCGTCGTACGTCAATCCTTCGCCGAGAAATTTGCTGTCAGTAGAGGCCATGAGTCTGAGTTGAATCGCGTGTTCTCGCAGGCCTCACGAGGGAATCGCCAGGGCGTATGGGACGCCGGAAGGGATGCCGGGGTTCGGACCGCGATTCGGGCAAATTTAAGGCAGAAGAGACGCGCAACCCACCACAGGGTCACGAGATTGTGGAAAGTTCACAGAAGCTTATTGGCCGGCGAGCACCGTGAGGTACACCAGCTGGTTTCGCCACGCCCCGGCACCGTCGAGGTACTCGACTTTCACAACGTAGACGTCACTGGCCACGAGGCGGCCATCCACACGCCCATTCCACGGCTCGTCGATGGAGGTGGATTCAAACACCTTGGTGCCCCAACGCGTCAGGATGGTCATCCGGAAATTGGGGTTGTCGCCTTGACGTTCGCCCAGGAAGCCCACACTGGCTTCGCCCGGCGCCCAAGGGAACCAGTCGTTGAGTTCGTCGCCGTTGGGGGTGAAGGCAGATGGGATCCACATCACGGGTTCTTCTGTCAGGCACACCCAATTCGAGGCGGCGCCTTGCAGCACTTCGTTGGAGTCTGGGATTTCGAGGGCCAAAACCTGGTAGCAGAAGATGCCGGGAGAGTCAAATTCGTCCTCCACGTCGTCCTCGTAGTTTTCGCTCACGGCACCGACGGTCGCCAGCGGCTCGCCCATCACGTTGTCCTCGTTCGACTGCTTCCGGATCACTTCGTAGCGGTCCAGTCCATTGGCAAACCCTCCGTAAGGCGTCCAGATTAGGCTGTTCTCGTACAATCCCGCCGTGGTGCTTTGAAAGGCGCGCAACAGCATCGTTTCTGCCTCTTGCGATTCGGCCACGGCGGCATCGCAATTGTTGAACGCCACCGCGCGGTAGCGGTAAGCGAATTCATCGGTGTTGCGTTCGACGTCGACGTGGGAGACGGGGAAGCCCAAACTCGACGGGTACCTCGGCACCAAAGGAATCCAGGAGCTGTCCAATTCACTCCACCGTTGGAACTCGTACAGGCTCACTTCCTCGGCAAGGGGGTCGGTGGCAAGCACCAACTCCACCCGGGTGCGGTCCAGCACAGAAACGCGCTTCAACACCGGCGCCTCCGGCGCGTCAGGGTACTCAAAGGACACCTCAACGATGTTGGACGCGGCCTCGTCAAACTCTCCACCCAACGCCAGCACGCGGTACTCGACCTGGGCCGTCAACGACGCACCTTCGTGGACCACGGACAGGAACGAACCCCCAAGGGTGTCCACACTGATCCAAGGGCCGCCGTCCTCGCGGTACTGCGGGATGTATTCGGCCACGCCCCCGGCCATGCCGACGGGAGGAAGCCACGCCAGTTGGGCGCG
>JBMZAL010000248.1:0-2160 GCA_049611325.1 Flavobacteriales bacterium | reverse complement strand
GCGGCATGGGCACGGATTCCCGGATTGGACCCCGCTTCCTGTTCCCCGGCATCGGGTACGGCGGAAGTTGTTTTCCCAAGGACGTTCAAGCCCTGCACAAAAGCGGCAAAGAAGCTGGCCATGAATTCCGCATCATCGACAGCGTGATGGAGGTCAATGAAACGCAGAAAACGGTGTTGTTTGACCCGATGCTCGCCCATTACGGTGGAGACCTGAAGGGAGTGAAGGTGGCCCTCTGGGGACTGGCCTTCAAGCCCGAGACGGACGACATCCGGGAAGCGCCGTCGCTGTACATGATCGACAAGTTGCTGGCTGCAGGTGCCGAGATTGTGGCATTTGACCCCGAGGCCATGGACAACGTCAAGGGCCGTGTGGGCGACCGCATCCAATACGCGCAACGTGCCATGGACGCCATTGAAGGGGCAGACTGCCTCCTGATTTGCACCGAGTGGGCAGCCTTCAGAACCCCTGATTTTGACGAGCTCGCACAACGCATGAACGCCAAAGTCATTTTTGACGGACGCAACTTGTACGAAACGGCCAAGCTGGCCAAATTGGGATGGACCTACCGTTCCATTGGACGACCCATTCTCGACGCACAACCATGAACAGCAACCATGCCACTGAGCGCGTGCTCATCACAGGTGCCGCAGGCTTTTTGGGCTCGCACCTCTGCGACCGTTTTGTGAAAGATGGGTTCCAGGTCATTGCCATGGACAACCTCATCACCGGGGACATGCGCAACATCGAGCACCTGCTTGCCCTGCCCAATTTCTCCTTCGTGCATCAGGATGTCACCGAATACATCCACGTCAGTGGTCCGCTTCACCACATCCTGCACTTCGCCTCGCCCGCCAGTCCGATCGACTACCTCAAAATCCCCATCCAAACCTTGAAGGTGGGGTCGCTGGGGGTGCACCGATGCCTGGGGTTGGCCAAAGCCAAAGGCGCCCGCATCACCATTGCCTCCACCAGCGAGATTTACGGAGACCCCGAGGTTCATCCCCAGCATGAAGAGTACTGGGGCCATGTCAACACCGTGGGGCCACGCGGCGTCTACGACGAAGCCAAGCGCTTCCAAGAAGCCATCACCATGGCCTACCACACGTTCCACGGTTTGGAAACCCGCATCGTGCGCATTTTCAACACCTACGGACCGCGCATGCGCTTGAACGACGGGCGCGTGCTGCCTGCCTTCATTGGACAAGCACTTCGCGGCGAACCCATGACGGTGTTTGGCGACGGCTCGCAAACGCGCAGCTTCTGCTACGTCGACGACCTGGTGGAAGGCATTGTACGTCTGCACTTCAGCGACGAGACACGCCCCGTCAACGTCGGCAACCCCGATGAAATCACGATTGCCCAATTCGCGGAAGAAATCCTCGCGCTCACGGGCTCGGACGTCGAGGTGATCCGCAAGCCCCTGCCGGTCAACGACCCCAAACAACGGCGCCCGGACATCTCGCGTGCCAAGGAGGTCCTCGGTTGGGAACCCAAGGTGTCGCGTGCGGAGGGTCTCAAACTCACCTACGACTATTTCAAAAGCCTCAGCGAAGCGGACTTGCACCGCAGCGAACACAAGGACTTCGAATCGTACACCACGCGCTGACACATCGACACATCATGGCCTCTTCCATCCACCCCTCCGCGTTTGTGCACCCCTCCGCCATTGTGGACGAGGGCGCTGTGCTGCACGAGGGTTGCAAGGTGTGGCACTTTTGCCACGTGATGCCTGAAGCGGTGGTGGGCGAAGGCTCCAGCTTGGGCCAAAACACCTTCGTCGCCCGTGGCGTGATCCTGGGCAAAAACGTGAAGGTGCAGAACAACGTCAGCCTCTACGAAGGCTTGACTGTGGAGGACGATGTCTTCCTCGGCCCCTCCTGCGTGTTCACCAACGTTCGAAACCCCAGAAGTGCTGTCACCCGACGTGGCGATTACGAGGCAACCCTCGTCAAGCGCGGGGCCACCATCGGAGCCAACGCCACCATCCGTTGCGGTGTCACACTCGGTGCACATTCCTTTGTGGCTGCGGGCGCTGTGGTTACCGAAGACGTTCCTGACCATGCCTTGGTCATGGGCGTGCCGGCCAAACGCGCAGGATGGATGTCCGCCCACGGCATCCAACTTTCCTTCGATGCGCAAGGCCGCGCCACATGCCCA
>JBMZAL010000247.1:278-2161 GCA_049611325.1 Flavobacteriales bacterium | reverse complement strand
GATCAACGAAGCGCACAAGTTTGGGCTCAGCGACCTGCACCAATTGCGGGGACGGGTCGGGCGCTCCAACCGCAAGGCCTTCTGCTACCTCATGGCGCCGCCGTTGAGCGCCCTCCCGGCGGAATCGCGCAAACGACTCCAAGCCCTTGAACAGTTCTCGGACCTCGGCTCGGGCATGCAAATCGCCATGCGCGACCTCGACATTCGCGGGGCCGGTGACCTTCTCGGCGCAGAGCAGAGCGGCTTCATCAATGACCTCGGCTTTGACATGTACCAGCGCATCCTCGCCGAAGCGGTGAAGGAATTGAAGGAGGAACAGTTCAAGGACCTCATGGAGGCCGAGCAAGCCGAGTCAGGTCAGTACGTGGAGGAGACGGCCTTGGAGACCGACCTCAGTTTGCTCATCCCGGACCATTACGTCAGCGACATCCCCGAGCGAATTGCGCTGTATCGAGAACTCGACAACCTCCACAATGCGGCGGAACTGCAAGGCTTCCGCACCCGCCTGGAGGACCGCTTTGGGCCGCTGCCCGACGAAACCGAAGAACTGCTGGGAACCATTCGCCTCCGCTGGGTGGCCCAACTGCTTGGCATGGAAAAGTTGGTGCTGAAAAGCGGCAAACTCATCGCGGCTTTTGTTTCCGACGAGGACAGCGCCTACTTCCAAAGCGCCACATTTGCACGCGTCTTGGAGTACTTGAAAAACCACGCCAAAGACGCCAGCATGTACCAACGCAACGGCGGCTTGAGATTGAAAATCGAAAAGGTGGAAACGGTCCTTCAGGCCTTGGCCATTTTTGAGGACATCGCGGGCATGACAGCAGACGAAGCCGCGGAGCTTACCAGCGCCAAATCAGAGCCACTCCCCCAGGCCGCGCCATCGGCAACGAGCTGACCTCCTCGCCCACGAAGCGAGACGACAAGCGCTCACGCACGGCACCCACGCCCACGTGGGCACGCACCGCCAAATGAGATCCGACCGACCACTGGGCCCCGGCCAACAACCGCGCTTCTTCGCGGGTTTGCAACGCCACGCCGGATGCCGCACTGGAAAGCAATTGGGTGTCTGCTGTGCTTCGCTGAATGCGGTAGCTCTCGCGGGACACGTCCACGCCGAGGAACCACGACGCGCCGAGTTTGTGGTCTTGATGGGGGAAGACCAAGGTGCCGAGTGACACCACAGAACCTGAGATGACTTCGCCTTTCAAGCCCTTCCAAAAAGGCGTCATGCCCGTCTCCGAGCCGATGTACCGACCCGCCGCGACTTGCCACAACCATTCGGACGATTGGGCATGTTCCAGTTGGACCACAGCGTGGCCACCCAGCACGCGAGAGGCATCCACCCCAATCCCCCAACCCTGCGAAACAGGGCTTTGGGCACACGCAGAAGTCCCCCCTGCAAGGAGGAGTCCGGCGACCCAAAGACGGAGATGTGTGATGGTCTTCATGTTAAGCCAATGTAAACAAAACGTTACGCAAATACAACAAGGACCATTTACGATGTTCACATTCAAAAGGTTACATCCTTCACTTTGGGGCAACACAAAGCCCCAAAGCTGCACAAGCATGCGCTTGTCCCCTTTCATGTGAAGCACGAACGCGCACCCTACCTTCGCGTCGCCATGTCCACCACGAGCCCACACAGCCTCCCGTTTGACCAGCCTGAAGCCTTCCTGGAAGGCCAAGTCATGGTGATCGACAAGCCGCTCACGTGGACGTCGTTTGACGTGGTGAACAAGGTGCGGTATGCCTTGCGCGGTTTCACCGGCGCCAAGAAAATCAAGGTGGGGCATGCAGGCACCCTCGACCCGCTCGCGACGGGGGTGCTCGTGGTCTGTTGTGGCCGTGCCACCAAAACCATCGACACGCTCCAGGCCCAAGCC
>JBMZAL010000247.1:0-268 GCA_049611325.1 Flavobacteriales bacterium | reverse complement strand
TACACGGCGACCATCCGACTCGGCGCCCACACGCCCTCGTTGGATGCCGAAACGGAAGTGGACCGCTGGGCCGAGGACCCGGCTCGGGTGGTGGGGTTGACCCTCGACAACGTCAAGACTGGAACAGCCACCCTCACCGGCACGCTTGAACAACGCCCGCCCATCTTCAGTGCCAAGAAAGTAGGGGGCGTCAAAGCCTACAATGCGGCCCGAAAAGGCGCCGACATCCAACTCCGCACCTCCACCGTCACGGTGACTGCGTTCGAGG
>JBMZAL010000246.1:0-2163 GCA_049611325.1 Flavobacteriales bacterium | reverse complement strand
CAGCCCCATCGTGGGCACGCACGGCGTGTGGGTCATTGCACCCCAAAAGGTCACGCCAGCGGGCACCAAGGACAGCTACTTGGAAGAACAAAGCACGCTCGCCTCACGGGCACGCACGAACTTCCCCTTCACGGTGTTGAACACCATGCAGAAGGCCGCAGGCGTCGAAGACAACCGCCGTCAGCTGAACTGATTTGTTGGCATGCCAACGAGCACAAACCCTGCCCCTGCGGCGGGGTTTGTTGCGTTTGGGGAGTTTTATGAACCAAAGGGAATCAGCGCGGATCACGAAGCCACAACAGGCTTCCATCCCCGTAGCTCAAGAACCGATATCCTTGATCCAAGCAAGCGCGATAGAGGGGCTTCCATGCGTCCATGCCCACAAACGCGCTGACCAAACAGAGCAAGGTGCTGCCCGGCTGGTGGAAATTGGTCACGAGGCCGCACACCATGCGCACGCGGTATCCAGGCACAATCATCAATTGCGTTTCAAACGACAGTTGATCGCGTTCGTCCCAGGGGCCGTGTGCCAAAATGGCTTCCAAAGCGTTCACATCCGTCCACTCGGCAGTCTGCGGGTCGAGTGACTCGTAGGGGCACCGTTGGGGCAACACGTCGAGCCAAACCCCGTGCACGTGCCAATGCAATGCCCACCAGTACATGCTCTCCATGGTGCGCAACGTGGTCGTCCCTGTGGCCACGCGGCGGCGTTGTTTGGCCATGGTGCGGACCGCTTCTCGCGTCAACACGCATTGCTCGGCGTGCATGTCGTGAGCCATCACGGCACCCTCGGACAAGGGCTTGAACGTGCCCGCACCGACGTGAAGGGTCAACCGGTTCAACGGCAGCCCCGCCAAGGCGAGTTCGCCCAGAAGGACCTCGTCGTAATGCAGTCCCGCAGTCGGCGCCGCCACACTGCCGGGAGCCAGGGCGAACACCGTTTGGTAATCCTCGCGGTCTTGGTCTTCCGCTGCCCTTTTCATGTAGGGAGGCAGCGGGGTCTTGCCCAAATCGTCCAGCACCTCCGCAAACGTGCTTACGCCCTGCGCGCCATGCCACGACAGCCGAACCACGCGGTTGCCGTCAGGGGCATCTTCTTCTCGGGCGATCTGCAATTCGTGTCGCTGGCCCGAAGCCGTGGCCGTGCCATCCGACCACCGTTTGGCGTTGCGCACCATGGCCTTCCAAGCCACGGGCTGGGTGGATGACAACACCTCCTCCACTGCCCCCTCGGCAGGCGACAGCAAGAAGATTTCCAACTGCCCGCCGGTGGGTTTGGCGGCCAAAATCCGTGCGTGCAACACCCGCGTGTCGTTGGCCCACAAGCCATCCACGCCGCCGTCCGCCAAGTGACGCGGCAAATCCTCAAAAGTGCCGTGGCTCACATTCCCTTCGGCATCCATCACCGCCATGCGCGCCATGCGCCTGGGTTCGAGGGGATGTTTGGCGATGGCCTCCTCTGGCAAGTCGTATTGAAATTCACTCGAGTTCACCACCCAAAGGTACCCTCACCCTACCTTCGTAAGACCATGGGCAAGCATCTCATTGTAGGCGCCTCCGGGCAATTGGGCATCGAGCTCACGCTTGGCCTGCAACAACGCTACGGAGCCGACGCTGTGCTTCTCTCGGACGTGCGGCCCTCGCCCCATCCCGAGGCCGCCAAAAGCATGTTCATCGCGGCCGACGCGATGGACTTGGACGCCCAACGCGCCATTCTGGAAAACCACGACGTGGAGGTCATGTACAACCTCGTGGCCATGCTCTCGGCAAAGGGCGAGGCCAACCCCATGGCCGCATGGGGCTTGAACATGGATCCTCTGCTTCACACCCTCGAACTCGCACGGGAAGGACGGGTGAAGCGCGTGTTTTGGCCGAGCTCCATTGCGGTGTTTGGGTCCGACGCGCCCAAAGACGGCACGCCTCAAGACGCAGCGCTTGTGCCCACCACGGTCTACGGCGTGTCCAAAACGGCCGGAGAATTGTGGTGCAAATACTACCACGACAAGTTTGGGGTGGATGTCCGAAGCATCCGGTACCCCGGCTTGATTGGGTTTCGATCCATGCCCGGTGGAGGAACGACGGATTATGCGGTCGACGCCTTCCACTGCGCCCAAGCCGGAAAGCCCTTGACGTGCTACCTCGATGAAAACGAACGGTTGCCCA
>JBMZAL010000245.1:0-2173 GCA_049611325.1 Flavobacteriales bacterium | reverse complement strand
AAGAAAGCCCCATCCGCACGGCAGTGCTCTCTGAGGCTTCGCTCAATGCCGTTCACGCCCAAGACTTGGTGGAATCCCTTGACTTCACCACTGGGGTGAGAGAAACCGTGGGGTGTGGGGTGTGCGGCACCAACAGCGTTCAGCTCAATGGCATGGAAGGGGTGTACAGCCTGGTGTTGATCGACGGGGTGCCTCTTTTGGGTGGCTTGGCCTCCGCTTACGCGCTGGACGGGATTCCGCTCAGCATGATTCAGCAAGTCGAGGTCATTCAAGGTCCGGCCAGCGCCCGCTTTGGAAGCCAAGCGGTGGGTGGCGTCATCAACGTGGTGCTGTCACCGTTGCATGCGGGCGATGCCTTTTCTCGCTTGCGATTGGACGGCCATGGGCGCGTTCAGGCCTCGGGCAGTGCGGTGTGGGGCAAAGAGGGCGCCTTGTGGCAAGTCGGATTGGACGGCATTCACTTTCAGTGTCGCGTGGACGACAACGGCGACGGTTTCACGGACGCTCCCAACATGGACAGGGTGGTGACCACCCTTCGCCATCAGAGGCGCTCTGACCGAAGGCAGATGCGGATGACCACGCGGTTGTTCGGGGAGGAACGCTTTGGCGGGGACACCGCCTTTCAAGAGGTCGACCGTGGCACCACGCACGTGTATGGGGAGCGCATTGACTTGCTTCGGTCCGAATGGACGTGGGGCAGTTCGCCATTGGAAGGCCGGGGCTGGACGTTCCAGGGCGGTGGGGCCTTTCACCGTCAGGAATCCACCTACGGAACCACCGTTTTCAACGCCCAGGAATGGACGGCGAACGTGGACGCCTTCCACTCGGGATGGAGCTGGGCGGAGGGACAGCATGTGAGAGGAGGGGCGAGCCTGCTTTGGGACGTGTACGCCGACGAAACCCCTGCGTCGTCGGACATGAATGTGTGGGTCCCGGCCTTGTACGGAGAATACGCGGGCGAAGCGGGCGCGTGGTCTTGGATTCACGGGCTTCGCTTGGAGCGCCCCAGCGACCAAAACCTCGTGTTGGCCCCCCGAATCAACGTCAAATGGGCGCCTTACCCGTTGTGGGACCTCCGTTTGAACTCGGGCCGCGGATACCGCAGGGTTCACCTCTTCACAGAGGAGCACGCCGCACTGGACGGGTCGAGGGAGGTGCTGATCGCGGAAGGAGGATTGGACCCGGAATCAAGCTGGAACGCCAACCTCAACCTCACCCGCACTTTGGGCTCCGACCGTTGGGCCGGCAGCGTGTCCCTGCAGGCCTTTGGCACGCTCTTCACTGACCGGATCTACGCCGATTACGACAGCCTGCCCAATGCCATCGTGTACCGCAACATCGAAGGACTCGGGTGGAACCGAGGGGTCAGCGGGGATGTTTGGATGAACGGCAGCCGGGGATGGCAGGCGTCCCTCGGGGCAACGTGGTTGCGCTCGGAATTGTTTGAGTCCGGCTCGTTGTCGGGGGAGGGCGATCCCGTGGAATTTGCCCCGCGTTGGACGACCAACCTGAAGCTCGGCCAATCGCGTTCGGCGTGGGGTTGGAACCTCACAGCCCAAACCGTCGGCCGCATGGCCGTTCCCTACTACGACGCGTCTTTCACCGACGTCAGCGAGCCCTACGCGCTCATGCACGTTTCGGTGAACCGGTCCTTGGTGACGGCGGGCGGCAGCAGGCACACCCTGACGGCCGGGGTTCAGAATGTCACGGACGCCACCCAGCAAAATCCCTTGCTGGGCACGAAGGATCCGTTCGGAGAAGACTTCGATGCGTCCCGTGTGTACGGCCCATTGGAAGGCCGTCGCGTGTTCTTGGAATGGACGTGGCGACTGGAGGGGCGTTGATTGCTCAGTCCTGACGACGCCAAAGGTTGCGCCAGCGCAGTTTCAGTTTGGCCACCTTGTGCTTGCGAATGACGCCGCGTGAGATCAGCCAAAACACGACCAGCCATGCGATGCCCTTCAGAAGGAAGAACATGAATCCGGCCACGCCGAGGGTTTGAAGCCACTCCATTGCATCGTTCACGGACGCAAAAGTAGGGGAGGACAGACGGCTCAGGGAAGGAATACCTTGGACTTGGCGTAGGTCACAACGTGGCCCGACAGGAGCACGTGTTCGGGAAGCACTTGGCAATGCACCTCTCCGCCACGCGCTGAAATCTGTCGGGCGTGCA
>JBMZAL010000244.1:0-2174 GCA_049611325.1 Flavobacteriales bacterium | reverse complement strand
GCCGTCGAAAGGCTGATCACAATGCCTGACCTCGGCAAAACACGGAGGTACGGGTTGCCCATGGTGCCGTTGCTCGGCCCCATGCATGACTCCCCAATCAACGGGCCGCGTTGTTCGTCCTGAATGGCACCCGCGAAGGACACACTCGCCGAGGCGGACTCCCCGTCGATCAACACGGCCACGGGGCCACGATATCCATGGGGCCGCACGCCTTTTTGCGGGAAAAACAACGTGTCGGTTTCTCCGAGAGGCAGGGTCGCCATGGTGTAGATGTACCGTGCATCCGCGGAATGATGCCTGTGCTTGTCCACCCAGCGTTTCCTGAGCCGTTTGTAGTACCTCCCGTTGGCCCTTGCCGTGGGAGGGCTTTGTTTGGCCACCAATGCGTAGGGAAGGTGTGTGCGCTTCGAGGCCAAATGATTCCAGAGCATTTCCATCCGCGGCGACTGCCCGCCGGGGTTGCCCCGCAAATCCACAATCAGGGGGCATTGCAATTGCTGAACGCGTTCCATGCCTTTGCGGAGACGCTTGTGATAGCGAGACCAAGAGCCCTGCGAGAAGCTGCTGATTTTGAGGGTCGCTGCGCCCGGCCAATGGGTTTGAACCCGCCGTGGCCGGCCGGCGTTGTTGAGCCGTTCGTTTTCGCGCTCGTGGCGCCGGTTGTCGCGGGCGGTGAGGTGGTCTCCGTCCGGGAAGGACCATGAGACGACGGGCCGACGCGTGGAAATCTCTGCCCATCCCGACCGGGCTTGTCTCCAGCCCTGGGCTTGGAAGGTGCGCGTGAGGGGCAGCCCATGGTCTGGGTCCAACCAAGTCAATGTCAACGCACTCGTGTCGCTGGTCCCCAGCACCCATGGCGTGATGTTGTGCGCCGCCGTTCGTGCCGTGGCGCCATGGCTGGGGCCTTCCATGGTGGACAAGTCCAGTGCGTCCTGCACCACCTCTGAAGCGGCGCGGCCATTGAGGTCAATCACGCGCACTTCCTCGGGCAATCCAGGCAGTCCCGAGTCCAACACCCACAACGCCCGGCCTTCGATCGCCCATCGGATGGGCAACGTGCCGTGCATCCGTTCGACTTCCCAAGTCCAATCGTACGCGGAGACGGCACTGTGGCTGTCTTGCATCGTTTGCAGGAGAAGGTTGACCAGCCGAATCCGTTCCATGGGGGAGGCTTCCAGCCATTGTTCTCGGGTGCCATCGAGTTGTCGGCGCCAAGCTGATTCACCGCAGCGCACAAACGGATCGGGATGCATTTCGCGCACCCACATGTCCAGGGAATCGAGGTCATCTTGGGCCCTCAAGGTTCCAACACCTGTCAGGCCGAGGAAGACGACTGCGAGAATGAAAAGACCCAAGCGTCTCATCAGGGCGCGTCGGGGCCTTGGTCGAGCTTCTTCACCATCGTCAAGATGGTCGCCACAGCCACAACCTCACCTTCGTGATCGTCAACCTCCACACGGTAGCGCACGATGCCTTTGGCCACATCCTCGGGTTCACGACGTTCTTGTGCAATTTTCTCTACCACGGTCAGCTTCACCCCGATGGTGGTTCCCGGGTAGACGGGCTTGGTGAAACGGCACTCATCGATGCCATAGTTGAGCAACACAGGACCCTTTCTGGGTTCTACAAACAGCCCTGCGGCCTTGCTCAAGATGTAATAGCCATGCGCCACCCGCCCTTCGAACATGGTGCCTTCAAGGCTCGTCCCATCCACGTGCGCGTAAAAATGGTCCCCCGACACATTGGCGAAGTTGACGATGTCCGCTTCGGTCACCGTGTGTCTTGCCGTGGTCACGGTGTCCCCAATTTCCAACTCCTCGAAGTGCTTGCGGAACACGTGGGGCTCGCTCTCTGGACGCGCCGCACCTGGTTGGTACTGTTCTGTGATGGCACTGAGGGTGGTGGGGTGGCCTTGAATGGCGGTTCGTTGCATGTAGTGTTTGATGCCACGCAATCCGCCCATTTCTTCGCCGCCGCCTGCGCGTCCAGGGCCGCCGTGAACGAGCAAGGGCATGGGCGAGCCATGGCCGGTACTCTCTTTGGCACACTCGCGGTCCAACACCAAAATCCGTCCATGCATGGGCGCCGCTTCCCTCACGAAAGTCGCTGCGGCCTGACGGTCGAACGTCGTGATGCTGCAGCACAAGGAGCCTTTGCCCCGTGCAGCCAGTGCA
>JBMZAL010000243.1:0-2187 GCA_049611325.1 Flavobacteriales bacterium | reverse complement strand
CTGTGCTCGTGCACCTCTTGAAGGTGTTCCATCACGAGCAAATCGCCGTGGTGCAGGTCGATGTTGACCACAGCCTTGGTTCGGCGGTCGCGCACCTTGAAGGTCCGAGAGGTCCCCAAGCTGAGGCTCGCAATGCTCGCCTGATCGATTTCGGGTTCGTTGTCACGGTGCCACCCCATGCTGTCTTGTCCATCGCGGTATCCGTTGACCAAGACGCCGTTGTACGCAAATGCGGCCAGGGCTTCCACCCGTGCCTTGAGCGTCTGAACTTCCTCCGACATGGGCCTTTGCGGCCACGTCACATTGGCGTACTGGTAAGCGGGTCCCCACCACGCGGTGAGGCGCGGTTCTTTGTGCCATTGCCCAAACACCCGAATGTCGTTCTGTCGCCAGCCTTCACCTGCCGCCGACACCGCCTCCCACCAGGACTCCATGGACAAGTCTCGGAACGCCCCGCGATCCACCCAACACGTCGCACGTTTTCCGTTTGTCAGGAGCTCGCTGAGGACGACCTCGCGCGCCTGTGGGAAAAGGGTGTCAGCCATGCACCACAACCAAGTACACGTAGGCGACGTACACGGCCACGTAAAAGGCGCCGGCCGGCCGGCCGATTTTCCCCTTGCCCAGCCACATCAAAGGCACAAGCATGACGGCGGCTCCGAGCATCCACCACATGTCGTGGGCAGGCACCACAGGGGACACCGTCAGGGCGCCTACTTCTGCGGTGGCGCCCAGAACAAGAAGCAAATTCAGGATGTTGGAGCCAATGAGGTTTCCGATGCTCAACGGGCCATTGCCTTTGATGGCGGCAGTGAGTGAGGCTGCGATTTCAGGCACACTTGTGCCAAAGGCTACGATGGTGACACCCACCACGTGGGTGCTGATTCCGAGGTTGAGCGCGGCCTCGGTGGCGCCATACACAAAGGCCTCGGAGCCAAAAAACAGTCCCACACATCCCAAGAGAATCAGGCCCAAGAGGCGGGGGTAGGACCGCGAGGCATCTCCCGTTTCCTCGAGCAACTCTGCCACAAATGGGTCCTCTTCTCCTTTGGCGCGACCCGCGGAAATGATTTGGCCGCCCAAGTACAACGCGGCGCCGGCCAAAAACAGCAGGCCTTCCGTACGCGTCAGTTTCAAGTCCAACACGAACAGCATGAATGCCGCTGTGGCGAGGATCATGACCCCCCAGTGCACCCGCAATTCGCGCCATGACATGGCGACCGGAGCCACGAGGGCAGTCAAGCCAAGTGCAAGCCCGAGGTTGGCGACGTTTGATCCCAACACGTTTCCAATGGCAATGGACCCATCGCCGCGCCATGCGGCTTGCAGAGAAGCAAACAGCTCAGGGGCGGAGGTCCCCATCGCCACAATGGTCAAGCCCACAACAAGCGGAGAGACCTTGGCTTTGAGCGCGAGGGCAGAGGCATTTTGGACCAACAGATCTCCTCCTACCACGAGGGCGACAAGCCCGCCAATGAGCCAAAGCCAAATCATGCGTCTTGAGTGGTTTTGCTGGGATCCATGGGGCCGTCACCGACATTGCCGTGGGCGTCTTCCTTCCGGGGGCTCGTGACGTCCCTGACGTTGGAAAAATTGGCCTTTTTGGGACGGTCGTCCGCCAAAATTTCGCGCTGGATGTCCTCTGTGGCGTTGCGGAAAGTGCGCACCGCCTGGCCCATGGTTTTGGCCAGAGACGGGATGCCCTTGGCGCCAAACAGCAGCAGGTACACTGCGAAAATGAAAATGACTTCGGTGGCCCCCATCAGACCTCAAAAGTACATCACCCCAACACAAAAGCGGGGCCCCATAGAGGCCCCGCTTGGAAATCACTCCAAAGGATGCGCAATCAGTCGTCGTCAGACCCGTTCAGCAAGTTGTCGCCTTCATATCCGACCAAGAGGTCGAGCAAGTCGCCCAAGTTGATGTTGCCGTCCCCGTCGAAGTCTGGACAAACGTCAAACCGACATGAGCCATCTTCTATGTTCGCGAGCGGGTTGAAGTTCAGGGCAGCCGAATCGGTGCAGCCTCCGAAGACACAACTTCCTCCATCCAGCGTCGCTGAGGCATCAAAATTCAAGGCATTGGGGTAGATGCACCCCGACGCCGCACAGCAATCGGGACAAACCGCCAACGCCAAGTCCTCAAGGGGAGCCGACGTTGTGACACATTGGCCACCAAGTGTTGAGC
>JBMZAL010000242.1:0-2198 GCA_049611325.1 Flavobacteriales bacterium | reverse complement strand
GTCTTTCCCGAAGGCACACGCAGCGAAGACGGGAAACTCAGGCCCTTCAAAAAAGGAGCCTTTCACCTCGCCAAAGCTGCGGAAGCACCCATCGTGCCGATGCACATCTCAGGGACTTGGGAACGCTTGAGGCCAGGAGCATGGCTCATCGGGCCCTCTAAGAAGGTGATTCGCGTGCGTGTCGGTGCGGCACTGCAACAAATCAAGGAAGACGACCCCAGCACGCTTATGGCACGTGCAGCACATGCCGTCGCCGGGTTGCAGTCCGATTTGGCGTCTTGACCTCAAGCCCGGGTGGCCTCAGAAAGGATCACCCCTTTGGCACCATGCCCTCGAGGATGGCGCGCTGCGCATCCAACCCCTTGGCATCCTTGGCCCCGCCAATGACCGTCAGGTTGGGGTGGGACAAATCGCTGGGCACAAAAGACACTTGCCCTGCACACACCACCACGTGGTCCACGGCCTGCACGTGCGCGGTGCCGTCCTCCAAGGTCACGTGGAATCCCTGGTCGTCCACGCGATCGTATGACACCCCGCTCCATTGCTTGACACCCCGCTGCTTCAGCGTGTTCCGATGAATCCAACCTGTCGTTTTGCCAAGCCCCTTCCCCATTTTTCCGGGACGTCTCTGGTACATGTGCACCTCCCGTTGACTGGCTGTTCTTTGGGCCGCGGCCAAGCCTCCACGTGACTCCAGTGTGGTGTCCACGCCCCACGATTCCATGAACCCTGCATCGTCCGCGTCATGGGTCAGAAAGTCTGCAACGTCAAACCCAATGCCGCCCGCGCCCACAATGGCGATGCGCGTCCCCACCTGCACTGTGCCATTGAGAACATCCACGTAGCTCACCACCTCCGGCCGACCTGCCCCAGCAATGTTGAGGCTGCGGGGACGCACCCCGGTCGCCATCACAACTTCGTCGAATGCGGCGACAGCCTCGGTGGTCGCGACGGTGCCGAGTCGCACGTCCACGCCGAGATGCGACAGTTGCGTCTGGAAGTACCGAATGGTCTCGTTGAACTCAAATTTCCCCGGGATGCGTTGGGCCAAAAGAAACTGACCGCCGAGCTGAGCTTGGCGTTCAAACAGGACCACGTCCGCACCGAGTCTGGCACGCTCAAGCGCAGCGCTCATGCCCGCAGGGCCGCCGCCGACCACTGCAATCCGCCGGCCGGCGAGTTGTTGGCCGCTCATGCCTCCCCGATCTGCGGCGTTTTGCGAGGCTTCTGGGCGAGGAATCGCGGGGAAATCGCCTTCGTGACAGGCCCTCGGGTTGACCAAGCAAGACGACACCTTCTGCTTGAACACATGGTCCAAGCACGCCTGATTGCATCCAATGCAGGTGTTGATGTCTTGGGCACGAGACAGACGCGCCTTCTTGACCAAATGGGGATCGGCCAAAAACGGTCTGGCCATGCTGATCATGTCGGCACACCCCTCTGCCAAGGCCTCCTCACACGTGGCCGGATCGTTGAAACGGTTGGTGGTGACCAAGGGAACGTTGACCGACCCCATGAGTTTCTTCGTGACAAACCGGAATCCACCCCGGGGCACCATCGTGGCAATGGTTGGGATGCGGGCTTCATGCCACCCGATGCCCGTGTTGATGATGTTCGCCCCGGCGTGCTCGACACGTTGGGCAAGACGTTCGATTTCTTCCCAGTTGGAGCCACCAGCCACCAAGTCCAGCATGCTCAAACGGTACATGATCAAAAAGTCCTTCCCCACAGCTTCTCGCATCCGAGACAAAATGGCCTCGGGGAACCTGCAGCGCCGCTCAAAATCGCCGCCCCACTGGTCGGTGCGCAGGTTGGTTTCCGCCGCCAGGAATTGGTTGATCAAGTACCCCTCGGACCCCATGACTTCCACGCCGTCGTAGCCGGCCTCTCTGGCCAGGACAGCCGAGTGGACAAAATCACGGATGGTGCGCTCCACCCCACGCGCACTCAACGCACGTGGCTTGAATCGTCCAATGGGTGCCTTCAAGGCACTCGGAGCCACACAAAACGGGGTGTAGGCATAGCGACCTGCATGCAGGATCTGCATAACGATTTTGCCGCCCTCGGCATGCACGGCCTCGGGGATCACCCGATGGTGTGACGCATGTCGATGCGACGACATTCGGGAACCACCCCAAGCCACGACACCTGAGCGATTTGGGGCAATGCCCCCTGTGACGATCAATCCGGCCTCTCCC
>JBMZAL010000241.1:0-2226 GCA_049611325.1 Flavobacteriales bacterium | reverse complement strand
TGCCGCGGCTGTGAAGGCACGCGTGGCAGCGGGTGAACTGCCGGTTCGGGCCCTGTACGACTACCTCACCGACGGCAACCGCGCCTTGTTTGAAGCCGAAATTGTCGGACCGGAGTTGTACCGGTATCGGGTTCCCAACCGCAGCACCTCTTCCCAAGGAGGCGCTTCTGCAGCGCTGAGCCCATCGGACGACGGCCAGGCCGCTTCCTGGACGGAGGAGGGTACCTGGGTTCGGACCCACGACGAACCCCTTGACGACGTGTGCTACACCTACGGGTACTACTTCGGCACGGTGTCCGTGGACCCTTCCAACGCCTCAGTCATCTACATCGCGGGCGTTCCGTTGCTGAAGTCCACTGACGGCGGCAGCACGTTCACTTCGGTGGGGGCGCCCAACGTGCATGTCGACCACCACAAGCTTTGGGTGGACCCCTCCAACCCCAACCACCTCATCAACGGCAACGATGGTGGGATCAACGTGTCTTGGGACGGCGGAGCCTCGTGGATCAAATGCAACAGTCCTTCTGTGGGGCAATTCTACGCCGTGGAAATCGACCAAGCCGACCCGTACCGCATCTACGGCGGACTGCAAGACAACGGCACTTGGGTGGGTGACCACACCCACCGGGAATCGCCGGCGTGGCACCAGACAGGCCACCACGGGTTCACCTCCTTGGGCGGGGGCGACGGCATGCAAATTGAAGTGGACAGCCGCAGCAACGAGGTGGTGTACACGGGCTACCAGTTTGGGTGGTACATGCGCACCGACCGCACCACGGGAGAGCGCACCTCCTTGCACCCCTCCCATGCGCTGGGCGAAACCCCGCTCCGGTGGAATTGGCAAACCCCCATTGTCCTCAGCAAGCACCAACAAGACGTGTTCTACATGGCCTCCAACAAGGTGCACCGCTCGCTCGACCGCGGAGACACGTTTGAGACGCGAGGCGGAGACCTCACACGAGGTGGACTCCCCGGAAACGTGCCCTTTGGGACCCTGACGACCCTCGCGGAGCACCCTGCGAAATTTGGCGTGTTGGCCACGGGCAGCGACGACGGATTGGTCCACATCAGCCCCGACGGCGGACACACTTGGAATCGTCTGAAGCTGCCGCTGTCCACCCAAACGGGCAAAGGCGACAACCTCAAGCACCTTTGGGTGAGCGAAGTCAGCTGGTCCCAGCACGACCCCGACCTTTTGGTGGTGGCCCTCAACGGCTACCGGCACGACTGCCTGGATGCGATGGTGTTTGCGACGCGTGATGCCGGGAAATCTTGGGAAGATTGGGGGCAGCACTTGCCCCATGAGCCGGTCAACGCCCTTGTCGAAAGCGCGGACCGCGAGGGCTGGTGGATCGTGGGCACGGATGGAGGCGCCTACCTCACCACCGACGCAGGAACGTCGTTTTCCATGCTCCACCAAGGCCTGCCGCGCGTGCCCGTCCACGACTTGGTCATTCAAGAACGAGAAAACGACTTGGTCATCGGCACGCACGGCCGAGGCATCTACGTCCTCGACTTGAGCCCCCTCATGGACAAGGCAGGTTCGCCTGACACCTGGGGCAAGGCTTCTTTGGCCTTTGAAGAGGAGACCATCGAAGCCGTTCGGGCCTCGTGGTGGGGTGAGCGCGGATGGGCGTGGTCAGAGCCTGAAGACCCTGTGGTGAACACGTGGGTTTGGTCTGACCAGGCAGCGCAGGCCAAACTCGAATTGAGGTTCATCCCCTCCGCGCCAGAAGCGCCGGACTCCTCGGCCACCTCGGGTGGAGGCGCGTCGGCCATCTTGGACCAATTGCAGAAGGCAAGCGGCTTTGTGGTGGATGCGGGCACCGTGGACCTTGTCGAAGGACTGCAATCCTTGGCGATTCCCATGCGCCACGGAGATGGCTTTCTGGAGCCGGGAACGTACACGGTGGTCTTGGTCACCATCCCTGAAGACGGAAGTCCACGGCGCGAGGCCACCACGACGTTGACGCTCGACGCGGACGACTGATTCAGGCCGAAGCCTGCCGGATTTCGTCGGGAATGACGCAAACGGGAATGGGCACCATCTTGTGCTTGTTGGCCTTGTGGTGCTTGCGGTAGGTGGCCAGCACCTCTTGCTGACGCCATGCCAAACCTTGCTCCTCCGCTTCGCGCGCCTCGTCTGAAAGCGAGGCATGTGCCGCCTCCCAAGACATGGCCCATTCAAGCTCAGGGTAGGTGGCGCCGAGTTGATCTTCGTCGGTG
>JBMZAL010000240.1:0-2232 GCA_049611325.1 Flavobacteriales bacterium | reverse complement strand
GTCCTCCCGGAGGCGACACCCTTGGAACCCAATCCAGAGTGGCGCGAATACACCGGGCATGTCATGATTGTGGACTGACGGGATTTTGACACCTCAGATCGTCAAGGCCTCATCATCTCAAGATTCGCGCTCCTCAATGGCGAGCTTGACTTTCTTGGTCAGGCCGTGCCATACAAGCGCGTAACTGTGGTCGACCAAGTCGAGAAAGGTCTCCCACGGGACGTCGCCAAAGGGCTCGGGATGCACGCTGTTCCAATGTTTGGGGTTCAAATAGGGTCCTGTGGTGACGCCTTCGAATTGGGCGCGTAACTCAGGGATGCGATCTGGGGCGCATTTCATGCCACACCCTTCAAATTCAAAGGCGTCGAGAAGGCAAAACATCTTGCCCCCAACCTTGAACACCAGGGTGCGGTCGTCAAAGGGGAGTTCCTCCGTGGTTCCTGGCTTGGCCAAACAATGGGCCCTCAGGCGTGTGACCACACGCTCGTGTGCAGTCATGCAGTTTTGGCCTTCTTGCCCGCGACCGCGTCCAACACTTGGCTCAACATGGCGTCCAAAGCAGACGAATCCAACGCACTCATCGACGGGCGCCATTGGTGCAGCAGGTCATTGACGGGCTCCGCACCCAGAAGGGTCATGGTGGGCTTCAAGGAGTGGCGAGTAGCGGAAATGACATTCCAGTCTTGGGCCGCCGCAGCATCGAGAAGGTTTCGCTTGGATTTGATGAGCGTCGCCTCGAGCGCCTCCAAAAATTCTCGGTATGCCTGGGGATCGTCCCCAAAAATGGCATCGTATTGATCAAAACGAGGGTGCATCTCCATGTGATGAAGATACACCCTCGCTGTCATTTGGTCTGTGTCGCGGGTTACTGGTACACGCGCACGTAGTCTACCGCCATGAACTGCGGGAACAATGTGGTTTCGTCAGGCGACCCCGGCCAGTTTCCTCCAACCGCGATGTTGAAGATGAAAAAGAACGGATCGTTGAATGGCGAGTCGAAGCCACTGGTGGCCACGTGTTGCTCCGTCGTCAGTTGGAAATAAGG
Organism: Flavobacteriales bacterium; assembly: GCA_049611325.1. Lineage (GTDB taxonomy): Bacteria > Bacteroidota > Bacteroidia > Flavobacteriales_D > Sanyastnellaceae > UBA11663. Next base: position 1,187 of record JBMZAL010000240.1, on the reverse strand, counting down.
CTCGTCGTTCATCAACCACGTCATGGTGTCCGCAGACCACTCCAAAGAGAATACATGGTATTCGTCCGAGAACGTCGTGGGAAAATCCGAGTACGTCACCGCACCCAAGTTTGGATGACCACCACCACTGATGGCACCCCAGTGCGCGGTACCATGAACGTAGTTGGGCTGATGCCCCAACAATTCCATGATGTCGATTTCGCCGCACTGAGGCCAGCCTACTTCGGTGAAGTTGGCGCCGAGCATCCACAAGGCGGGCCAAATGCCCTGACCATACGGAAGCACCGCTCGGATGTCGATGCGGCCAAACTCGAACTCCTGCTTGTCGCGGGTGATCATTCGGGCTGAGGTGTATCCCGCGCCGTCTTGCATGGCCACGATGAACAGGTTGCCGTCCTCGACGAACGAATTCGCAGGATCTGCCGTGTACGCTTGGAACTCGTTGTTGCCCCAGCCTCCTGCACCCAGCTCGTGGGTCCAGTTGTCCAAGTTGATGGCGGTGCCCTCAAACTCGTCGGACCAGGTCAGCGTCATGCCCTCTGGTGGGTTGGACGGAGAGTGTGGGGTGTCATACCCCCCTTCGGGAAGGGAGATGTCGAGCTCTGTGTCGTCGTTCAAGATGGTGCCTGTGGCCACCTGTTGGTTGCCCTTCAGGTACCCATTGACGGGATTCGACAACACCACGGTGAACTGCTCGTCCGCTTCCAAGCCTTCGTCAATCACGATGGGCACTTCGATTTGGACAATCAGGTCACCCGGCTCAAACACAAGCGTGCCTGACTGGGGCTCAAAATCCTCCCCTGCCTTGGCCGTGCCTTCGACAGTTTCATAATCCACCGTGACTTGAGCCGTGTTGCTCGCGTCGAGACGGACTTCAAAGCGAAACGTGCTGTTGAAGGTGTTTTCCAACGACGTGCGATCCGCCACAAACTGAATTTCAGAGTTCGTGGGCTCAGGACCGCCACCGCAGTCGGAACACCCCATGGCGAGCGCCATCAAACCCAACCCGCCAAGCAGGTTGGTGGACCATGTTGAACGGATCATTCAGCTGCGAAAATCAAGGTGAAGTAACCACTGCCCACGGGGTTGATGCAATCCCCGCCTTGTTGGAGGGCGCTCAACACCAGGCGTTCTTCGGTCAATTCTGTGATGGTGTACGTCGGACCTGAGTCCCACACGCCCATCCA
>JBMZAL010000239.1:0-2241 GCA_049611325.1 Flavobacteriales bacterium | reverse complement strand
GTTGGTCACCCCCGCTTGGTGCATCGCCATCACGTCGGTGTAGCCCTCCACCAAGAAGCACCGCTCCTCCTTGACGATGGCGGGCTTGGCGAGGTGCACCCCGTACAGGACCTTGCTCTTGTTGTAGAGGGCGCTCTCGGGCGAGTTGAAATACTTGGCGACCTTCTTGTCCGTGGTCAGGGTGCGGCCCCCAAATCCAATGACCCGGCCCGTCACATCCCGGATCGGGAACATGACCCGGCCCTTGAAGAAATCCCACAACGATCCGTCCTCGCGCTGCTTGCACAGGCCTGCCTCGACCAACTTCTCGGGGGTGTACCCCGCTTCCTGCGCTGCTGTGGCCAAGGCGTCCCACGAATCGGGACTGTAGCCAATCAGGAACGTGTCGAGGACGTCGTCCCGGAATCCGCGCTCCACGAAATAGCTGCGGCCGATGGCCTTGCCGGCATCGGTGTTGCGCATTTGGTCCATGAACCACTTGGAGGCCCAACCCACGAGGTTGGCGAGGCCTTCCTTGGCGGAAGCCGCCGCGATTTCCTCGGGGGTGCGCTCCTTTTCCTGCACCTCGATGTTGTACCGACGGGCCAACATGCGCAACGCTTCGGGATAGCTCGCCTTTTCCAGTTCCATGAGGAACGTCACGACGCTGCCCCCCTTGCCACTCGAGAAACATTTGAAAATGCCCTTGGCCGGCAGCACGTAAAACGACGGCGTCTTCTCGTTGGTGAACGGGCTGAGCCCGCGCATCGAACTCCCCGATTTTTTCAACTCCACGTAGTCGCCCACCACCTCTTCGATGACGGCGGCGTTCATGATTTGGTCGACGGTTTCCTGAGGAATCATGCGGTTGAGATGACCCGAGGCGGGCTGACGAAGATACCCAAGTTTCTGAGGACCCCATGAAAAACGGCACCCCAATTGGAGTGCCGTTCTCGGCAAGGAGTGTCCCTCACCAAACCTGCTGCGCCGCGGTGCGTTCACCGCCGCGACTTTCACCTGATTCCGAGATTCCCGTTGGAACTGCCCAGAATTGAATCCGAGGCAAACCTACCTTGAACAAGGACCGGCGATGTCAAGCCTTTGTGAAGGGGATGTGAATGTTTGTTGGCGTTGGGGACGCCTGGCCGCAGGTCCATGCCCGATTCTGACCCTGTCGCGCCATCTTTGACGCATGAAAGGCCGGCTTATCCCTGTGCTCGTCGGGTCCATGACCGCCGCCATGCTCGTCATTGTGGCCGTGCAGGTCAGTTGGCTGGAGTCCTCGGCCAAGCTTCGCAAGGAGGTGTTTGACCAGAGCGTCGAGCAAAGCTTGCAACTCGTGGCCAACTGGCTGACGGCCACCCACCTGGACGATCCGCAAGCCGAAGACCCGCAGCTGTTGCGCACGGATGAACTCGCCCCGGAGGAACGACTGATTGTCCGTCGCATGGAAGCCCTGCCCATGGACTCGCTGCTGCGTTTGGCCTTTGAAGAACAGGGGATTGAGGCGGACCCGGTGTTTGGGGCGTACAACCGCTACGGCCAACCCGTCTACCTCGTCGACGAGGCCGAGCCGTTCAACGATGCCCTTCTCGCCAAGGGTTATTCCGTGGCGTTGGGGACCCTGCAATTGCGCGTCCACTTTCCCAAATTGGGGCGCTATTTGATTGGCCAAATGCTGGGGGCCTTCGCCCTGAGTGTGATGATGATGCTGTTGATTGCGGGGGGCTTTGGATACACGCTGTTTGCCATCCAACACACCAAACGCACCGACCGACTCCAGCGCGATTTGGTCAACAACCTCACCCACGAGCTCAAGACGCCCATTTCCAGCATTGGTTTGGCCAGTGAGGCGCTGTCTGACCCCGCGTTTGACGAGGAATCCCGGAAGCATTACCTCGGCCTGATTCGCGAGGAGAACAAGCGCCTTGGGGTGTTGGTGGAAAACGTGCTGCGGGCGAGTTTGTCTGAGAATGGCGCCATGCGTCTGTACGTGCAACCCTTGAACCTGCACGACCTCGTGAAGGGGGTGGTGAAGAACATGGCGGTGAAATTTCACAAGCAGGGGGTGAAAGTGGATTTGGACTTGCAGGCGAGCAACCCCAACCTGGTGGCGGACCGCATCCACTTGACCAACATCCTCTTCAACGTGATTGACAACGCCGTCAAATATTCAGGCGAAGACCCGCACATTGTCATTCGGACGGCCCAAACCCCTGACGGAGTGTCACTCGACATCCAAGACAATGGGGTCGGCATCGC
>JBMZAL010000238.1:0-2258 GCA_049611325.1 Flavobacteriales bacterium | reverse complement strand
ACAAGTTCGGCGGCTGACCCATCACCCGTCTCTCGCGCTTTGGTGCGGCAACAACGAGGTAGAGCGGGCATGGCAATCTTGGGGCTGGCAAGACATGTACGACCTGCACGGGCCGGACAGCGTGCGTCTTGCAGACGCGTATCACAAGGTGTTTCACGAAGTCTTGCCTCAAGTCGTCTCTCAAGAATCTGATGCGTTTTACCTCCCCACTTCCCCGACATTGGACGGACGAAGTGGCGACGAGCATGCTTGGGGAGTGTGGTTTGGGCTGGAAGATTTCAGCTACTACAGCCGCCACAGCGGCCGCTTTGCAAGCGAATACGGGCTGCAAAGCCTGCCTTCTAGGCACACCCTCAAGGAGGCGGGCATCGACGCGTTCACAGATGAAGCCCTTGAATTCCGACAACGCAGCCGCATGGACTGGCTGGAGCCGGGCTTTGACGGGTGGGACATGATGCATCACTTCATGACAAAGACCACGGGTGCGCCTGCCATGGACGATCTTGACGACTGGATTTTCAAGAGCCAATGGACGCAAGCCGAAGGCCTTCGCCAAGCCTTGGAACGTCACCGCACAAGCGAAGGCCGTTACGCCGGTTCCCTTTACTGGTCGCTCAACGACGTTTGGCCCGCGGTGTCTTGGTCAACCGTCGATCACGCCGGGCGTTGGAAGCTCGCCCACTACGCCGCACAGCGCGCGAATGCACCACGCACCGCGCTCCGGGAGCGGCAACGGGAGGACTCCCTTTGCTTCGCGCTGTTCAACGACTTGCCGCAGGGAACCTCAGGCACCCTTCAAGTGGCCACCAAGGATTTTGAGGGGCGCGTGGTGCACGAAACATCGGTGCCGCTGGACGTTTCGGCAAGGCGTTCCCTGTTGGTCAACCTTGGCGAGATGGACGTGTGGCGGGGGCAACCCTTCGACACCTACCTGAGTTGGCAATGGCAAGATTCTACAGAGGTGTGGTCGTCCTCCTCTTCGGCCCTTTGGTGTGCCCCGATCGAGGCCCGACTCCATGAGCCCTTCGTGCAATGCACCCCTACCGATGGCGGATTTGAACTCTCGGCCAACACCTACGTGCCCCTTGTGCAGCTGACGGCCAATGTGCCGGGCCATTGGTCGGACAACGGCATGGCCTTGGAACCTGGTCAAACTCGTGTGGTGCAGTTCACCCCCGAGACGCCCATTGCAACCGCGGACATCAACGTGGTCGTTCGTTGCCAGACCAGCGTCCCTCAGTGAAGGGCTACAATCTGCAGCGTGCTCGGCCCGAGTCGAACCTCATCCCCCACTTGGGCGCCATGCCATGCCTGCGCCAAAGGAGCCTCCAAGCTGACGCCCAACACGAGGCCTTCGTCGAGGGAGAGTTTTCCAAATGGCAGCCCCACCAACACCCACGGTCCCGTGGTCTCCACCAAAACCCCTGCAGCAACAAGAACGGGGGCGATTGACACCTGCCTGAGTCGGGTCAATTCATCAAGTGCAGATTGACTGCGCTGCAAGGTGTCGTTGACTTGACGCATCTCTTGATGGATCATGGCCCGACCGGTTTCGTGCTTGTCGCCGGCCGTGCTTTTGGCTTCGGATGCCAACGAACCTTGAAGGGAAGAGAGGTGGCTCTCCCCCTCTTTCACAGCTGCCTGAAGGTGCGACTCCAGCGCATCGAAGATGTCGTTCTTCGTCATGGCTGAAATGTACATTTTTAGGGACTTCTTCAGGTGAATTGTGAAAAAAGCGCCCTACCTCGGCGCTGGGCGCAGTGTATCTTGCTCCCAAAATTCAAACCCCTCAACATGACTTCGTTTTCTGATTTGACCGGTGCGGTGACCAAAGACATTCAAACCACCTTGACTGCTCAAGAAGCCTTCAACTGGCTTGTGGAAGGGCACGATCGCTTCAAATCTGAATCTCCACGCTCACGCAGCCGCGCAGAGATGTTGGAAGGTGCTGCTGGTGGCCAATTCCCGTATGCCGCCGTGTTGGGCTGCATCGACAGCCGCGCGCCCATCGAACAGATTTTTGACGCCCAAATCGGAGACCTCTTCGTCGCACGCGTGGCGGGCAATGTGGTGAACCCCGACGTACTGGGCTCGTTGGAGTACGCCTGCAAATACGCGGGCACCAAAGTCATTTTGATCTTGGGGCACACCTCGTGTGGCGCGGTGGGCGCAGCCTGGGGCGGTGTGGAAGACGGCAACATCACCGGTCTCCTCGCCAAGATCAAGCCTGCGGTCGACACCGTGCAAGCCAAGGTTGG
>JBMZAL010000237.1:0-2286 GCA_049611325.1 Flavobacteriales bacterium | reverse complement strand
CTTCAGGTGCGGACAACACCGTCACGTCCAAGGTGTCCTTGCAACCGAAGTCGTTGGTGGCCACCACGGTGTAGGTTCCACCTTGCAATCCAGAGATCTCTGCACCTGTCGCCCCGTGGCTCCAGTCGTAGGTCACATCCTCTGTGGCCACATTGGCCACCACGGTGCCGCCGTCGCCACAATCGTGGGTCACGTCCGTGGCGATGGCCAAAGAAGTGGGGCGAATCACAGTGTGCGCGCCCGCCACGGCGCCACAGCTCATGGTGCCCTGGTTGTCGATGGCGTAGGTGTAGGTGCCTGAGGCCAAGTCGCCAAAGGAGGTCACCACGCCGTCCGCGGAGGCGCTGCCCGACACGGTTTGTCCGTTGTCGTCGGTCAGAGTCACCGACCAGGGTCCGTCACCTGTGGTCAACACGTCGATGGCCGTTTCGCCAGAACCTTCACACCCAGGAGAAGAAATCTCTGCGCGTGCAAACGGCACGAGGTACACGGTGGCCACCGTGTGGTTGGTGTTCACCCCTGTGGGCAAAGAAATTTGTGTGAGTTCACCTGTCTCAAGAGGCTGAGGCGTGGGATCGTCGCCCAACACAATGAACGCGCACCCATTCATCCACTCGAATTCTTCCACGGACACCACATATTCGCCATCCAAGGGTCGGTTTGCACCGAGCATCAAGTCGAATTGCATGAGGGGCTCGCGGTCAAACCCCAACTGGGCGATGCCGCTCCGATTTTCTTCTCCGTCGAGCAAGTACATGTCGCAGGCACTGTAAAGCGAAGAGGTGTTGATCGCGTCTTCAGAACCGAGGAAGTCGACGCTGGCACCGTCACGAAAGGCAATGACCGTTTCGTCCCGGAAACCGCTGGCGTTTTGGGCCGAGAACACGATTTTGCCTTCCAGATCCACGGGGTGGTTGGCTTCCGTGCCATTGGGCATGTTGCCCGTGACAGGCATGGTCATTGTGTTCTCCCCGGAGGACAAGTACTGGCATGTGGTGTTGGGCTGAAGGGTGCCATTCAACCCATTGGTGTTGAGGTCATCGATGTAGTGGTCGAATTGCAACGTGTTGATGTTCCAACAATCCAAACCCACTTTGTTGGCGCCGAGTTGGTCGGCGAGGCCCTTCAAATCGAAGTTGGCATTGGTTGCGTTTCCAAACAGAGCTGTGGTTGCATCGAATGGAATGTTCATGACCAAGTCCGAAGAGGGCATGGTTCCCGTGAATTGCAGCGTGTACGACTCGGCGGGAGCCAAAGCGAGGTAAACCCCCTCCCACACAGGCAGGACGTCGTCGACGGATTCGATGATCGCGTAATTGAAATCGGCACTGGCACTCCAGTATCCGATGTTGGCGAATCCGACGGGATTGTCAGCTCCAGTGAAGCCCCATGTGGGAATGTCGCCCACGAAATCACTCACTTTCACCCCTTCAAGTCCAATGGCGATCCGTTGCTCGGCAAAGGACATGTTTCGGTTGGGGGTGGCAGGCAAGGTGATTTGGCGTGTCACAGGGCCAAGCAAGACTCCGTTGTTGGGGCGCATTACTGTGGCGCGGCCAAATCCGTTTTCAGAAAGAATCAATTGTCCATTTGCCATGACCTCGACGGTGGCATTGTCAATGTTGACGTTGCCTGTCACTTCGACCACACCATCCACGTTCAAGGTGGTTTGGAGCGCAGCAGTCAAGGACGACAAGGTCATGTCGGCACCCAAGTCTTGGGTCGCCCCAATGCCATTGGCCACCAAGTGTGCCGTCGCCATTTGGGGCAAAGCGTTCGAAGACAAAAAATGGCCGTCAAAGGTCAACGTGATGCCATTCAAATCGATCAAGGTACCAGAAGGCGAAACAAGCACAGAGCTCGCTTCGGCATCGGTCACGAACGACACTTCGTGGTTCACCACCACGTTGTCATCGCCACCAGGCACGCAGTCACAAGACCACGTGACAGGCTCACTCCAGATGCCGCGCTGGACGGATTCAATCGTGTTGCGGTTTCCGCGCTTCGCGAACTCCATGACGTGGCTCGTTTCAGGCGCAATGTCCTCAGAGACCATCGCCTCGGCAGCATTGGCTTCCCAAGCCTCGACCGCAGATGCAATGATGTGCGGTGGGGTTTGGGTGAAAGGAAGTTCAACTTGGCCCCACAAAGTGGTGGCTGCAAGGAGGAACAGGGGTGTAAGAATTGCTCTCATGGCAAAAATCTGATAGGGTTCGTCTTCGCCTTACGCGCCCTGTTCCAAAAAGGTTACAATTCGGTTGGCCTTGTGTATTTTTGCTCCCAAGC
>JBMZAL010000236.1:0-2302 GCA_049611325.1 Flavobacteriales bacterium | reverse complement strand
TTGTGGGTCGGGTCCACGGGAAGGTCGAGGCGGCCTCCTGCTGGGAGGGTGATGTGGTAGTAGAAGGCGGGCGTGAACGTGAACACCGGCGAGGTGCACCCGTTCAGGGAGCCGATGATAACTTTGATTACCGCATCGCCGAGTTCGACAATCGGCGTCTCTTCCCGCTCGTGGATGACGGTCGAGGGGTTGCAAAACTTCTCCTGTGACGGCGTGTTCAGCCAAATCTGAAACCCATGCACCGTCCCGCCTTCGCGGCGGATCTCGTCGCTGGAGACCTCCTCGTGAATCGCGCCACGCCCGGAACTGAAGAGCATGAATTCGCCCTTGCGGTACACGATGTCGTTGGCGAGGCTGTCGGTGTGACGGCCGCTGCCCGAGATGAGGTACGTGGTGGGGGTGATCCCGGCGTGGGGGTGGGCTTTGATGTCCATGCCCAAGGTGCCGGGCTCGATGCGCATCGGCCCAAACTCGTCAAGCATCACCCATGGCGACACGAGGTCGGTGTGGTTGCCGGCAAAGGAGCGGATGACGGGCGTGTTTTGGACCATCGTGCTCTTCGCCGTCAGCACCCGCGCAATGGTGCGTTCGCCGCCTTCCGCCCACATTCCCGACGACGCACGAAGGATGCGAGGGAGGACGAGGGAGGCGCCGACGATGGCCGAGCCTTGGAGGAATTCACGACGAAGCATGCCTCAAAATACGAAAGCCGTTTGCCTTCGTGTGGTCTTGAAGGTCATGAAACTCATATCACTGCTTCAACACCTTCCACGTCTGCGTGCCACGACGGGTTTGGAGGCGAACTGTGTACATGCCAGGAGCCCAATGGTGTGTCGAGAAGGTGGTGCGGGTTTGTGACCCGAGGGTGCGTGTCTCGACAGGCTGACCTTGCGCCGTGAACACGTCGATTTGGCCCTCACCCTCGATGCCGTTCCATTCGAAGGTCATGACGTCATGGACTGGGTTGGGGAAGAGGTTGGCCAAAACTGCGAGGTCTGAGGTTTGGCCTGACGTGGCTTCAATGGCGCGGAAGGGCTGACGGAGTTCGGAAAACTCAAAGCCGCCTCCGTACTCGAACACGTTGTAATCGGTGAAGGGATTGCCTGGAATTTCAAACGTGGTGAGGGCGAAAGAGCCGGGGCCGGAGCCCCAGTTGCCCACCATGCCGTCGCCGTATTCGTCGGTCAAGATCAGTTCGTAGCATCCCTCGGCAGGGAGGTCAACCTCAATCTCGTAGGTCTGGTTGGAGGCGTAAGATCCCGCGGGTGCACCGGCGATTTCGTTGCCTTGGCTGTCCTCGATGCGCCATCCGGTTTCATCGCCCCACGCGTCGGTGGTGAGGTTGACGACACAGGTGAGGTAGGCTTCGGGAAGCTCGGAGGGCTCGACGGTGAAGCTGTTGTTGCTGGGATTTTCGTCCGCTTCGTCGATGACGAGTTCGAAGGCGCCCAAACCAGAAGTGTCGTAGCTGCCCAACACCACGCCTGTGGTCTCGTAGCTGGCCAAAGTGCCGCTCCAGGGTTGGGACAGGACCGTGTTGCCGTCCACGACCATGGACAACGTCACGCTGAGGGAGCCGGGCGCACCGAGGTTTCGGATTTGGGCCACAATGGGCTCGTTGCCCCCATCGCAGCCGTTGAGTTCGCCGAGGAACCCCTCGACCGCCAAGTCGTTGACGGCGTCGGGGACGAGGTTGAATTTGTAGTTCGCCGCGACGTAAAGGTCGGAGGCGGGATCGGCTGTGGTTCCCTGCATGAGGTACACCACGTCGTCAATCACGAACGACGCAGGTGCCCAGCGCGACCACCCTGGGTGGGCGGGCCACTCGGACCAGACGTCCGTGGCTGGGTCGTAGGCCCAAAATTCCCCTTCCTCCATCGAGCTGTGGTTCTCGCCGTCGCCGCTCAAGGCAAAGCCGAGTCCGTTGTGGGAAAATTGCGTGCCGGCCACGCGCCCCTCGGCGGGAAGCTCCGCCAATTCCGACCACGTCTCGGTGCTGGGGTCGTAGGCGTACCACGTGTTGAAGATGTCCTCGCCACTGTGCCCAAATCCCGTGTAGACGATGCCGTCGATGCCAAATTGGTAGGGGTGGTGACGGGGGGAGGCGGGGAGGCCGGGCTTTTGGCTCCAAGAGTCGGTGGCCATGTCGTAATCCCACCAATCGCCGAGGTCGCCAAAATCGCTTGATCCCAGGCCCATGTAGATGTGCCCGTCCATGGCCACAAAGGCGGGGTGGTAGCGCGGCTCACACGGACAGGACGCCATTTCCGTCCATGTTTCGGTCGCGGGGTCAAACTTCCAC
>JBMZAL010000235.1:0-2339 GCA_049611325.1 Flavobacteriales bacterium | reverse complement strand
CCTCTTCAGCAGCAGGTGCCTCTTCAGCAGCAGGTGCCTCTTCAGCAGCAGGTGCCTCTTCAGCAGCAGGTGCTTCTTCGGCAGCAGGTGCGTCTGCAACTTCTTCCACGATCACTGCTTCCTCCACAGCGGGAGCAGCAGCTTCAGGAGCAGCTTTCTTGGCACCGCCACGGCGAGAGCGACGTGTCTTCTTCTTCTCTTCACGGCCGTAGATTTCGTTGAAATCGACGAGCTCGATCATGCACATGTCGGCATTGTCACCCAAGCGGTTCCCCGTACGAATGATGCGCGTGTAACCGCCTTCACGGGTGGACACCTTGGGGCCAACTTCGCGGAACAACTCGGTCACAGCGTGCTTGCTGCCCAAGTAGCTGAAGCAAACACGACGGCTGTGCGTCGTGTCGTCCTTTGAGCGATTCACGAGGGGCTCCACAAACTTGCGGAGTTCCTTCGCCTTGGCCACAGTCGTGGTGATGCGCTTGTGCTCGATCAACGAGCAGGCCATGTTGGAGAGCATCGCCTTGCGGTGTGCGCTCTTGCGGCCGAGGTGGTTGAATTTCTTTCCGTGACGCATGATTACTCAGATTCGAGTTTGTACTTGCTCACATCCATGCCAAACGCAAGATTCTTGCCTTCGACGAGTTCTTCCAATTCGGTCAGAGACTTCTTTCCGAAGTTGCGGAACTTGAGCAGATCGTTCTTGTTGAAAGCGACGAGGTCGCCGAGAGAGTCAATGTCAGCCGCCTTGAGACAGTTCAACGCGCGAACGCTGAGGTCCATGTCGGCCAACTTGGTCTTGAGCAACTGGCGCATGTGCAGGCTGCTTTCGTCGAATTCTTCTTCGACGTTGCTGTCCTCAGGCTCGAGAGAAATCTTCTCGTCAGAGAACAACATGAAGTGGTGAATCAAAATCTTCGCCGCCTCCTGCAAGGCTTGCTTGGGGTGAACGGAGCCATCGCAGTCCAATTCGAGAATGAGCTTCTCGTAGTCGGTGCGCTGCTCCACACGGAAGTTTTCGATGTCGTACTTCACGTTCCGGATGGGCGTGAAGATGCTGTCGATGGCGATGGTGCCAAGGGGCGCGTCTTCGCGCTTGTTTTCGGCTGCAGGCACGTATCCACGTCCCTTGCCGATGGTCACCACCAAGTTCAACTCCACAGAGTCGTCCATGTTGCAGATCACGTGGTCTGGATTCATCACCTGGAACGCCGAGGTGAATTTTCCGAGGTCGCCTGCCGTGAAAGTGTTCTGACCTTTCACCGTGATGGACACGGTTTCTTGATCGGTGTCTTCAATGTGACGACGGAAACGAACCTGCTTGAGATTCAAAATGATCTCGGTCACATCTTCCACCACACCTTTGATGGTCGAGAATTCATGCTCCACGCCTTCCACACGGAGGGACGTGATCGCAAAGCCTTCCAGAGACGAGAGGAGAATGCGGCGAAGCGCATTGCCCACAGTCAAACCAAATCCAGGCTCAAGGGGACGGAATTCGAACTTGCCGTTGTAGTCCGTCGAGTCGAGCATGATGACCTTGTCAGGCTGCTGAAAATCGAGAATGGCCATAGTCTACTTGGTTTGGGGTTTTACTTAGAGTACAATTCGACAATCAACGACTCCTTGATGTTCTCTGGAATCTGATCCCGAGAAGGAATGTTGATCATGGTGCCACTCATGGCTTGGGTGTCCCAGCTCAGCCAATCATGCTTTTGGTTGTTGTTCGACAAAGACGCAGTCACCACTTCGAGGGACTTGCTCTTCTCACGAACGCCGACCACATCCCCTTCACGCAAACGGTAAGAAGGAATGTTCACGACAGAACCGTTCACAGTGATGTGACGGTGAGACACCAACTGACGTGCGCCACGACGGGTTGGGGCAATGCCCAAACGGTAGACGATGTTGTCAAGGCGACGCTCGCACAACTGGAGAAGGATTTCACCAGTGATGCCAGACTTCGCGTTGGCGGCCTTAAACATGTTGGAGAACTGCTTCTCCAAGATGCCGTAGGTGTACTTTGCTTTTTGCTTTTCAGCCAACTGAACGGAGTACTCAGACTCCTTCTTGCGACGACGGGTGTTGCCGTGCTGGCCTGGGCCGTAAGGACGGCGCTCGAGCGCCTTGTCTGGGCCAAAAATCGCTTCCTTAAAGCGACGGGTAATCTTGGATTTGGGTCCGCGGTAACGTGCCATATCTCTAAATCTTTCTGTTCAACAACGATTAAACGCGACGACGCTTTGGAGGGCGGCACCCGTTGTGTGGAAGTGGGGTCACGTCCACGATTTCCGTGACTTCAATGCCCATGTTGTGCAGGGTACGGATGGCGCTTTCGCGAC
>JBMZAL010000234.1:0-2346 GCA_049611325.1 Flavobacteriales bacterium | reverse complement strand
CCCCGTCGCCACCGCCCTTGGTGCGACAGTTGGGCGCCGAGCAGGGCGTTGTCCGCGGAGCCGAGGCTGTATTCACGGGGGCGAAACGCCGCCATGGGGATGAGGTAGTGCGGTTCGATTCGGCCTTGAAACGCCGCATCGTTGCCGCGCCATTTCACCGCGCCAAACAGCGCGCCGCTCCAGCCCCTGCCGAGGGCCACTTCGGTCCACTGGGCGGCGAGCCACCCCGTTTCGATGGTGTCGGCCTGCACGTGCCGGGTCCGAATCAACGCTTGGGCATACTGCACAATGCCGGCATCCACCCACAGCCTCGCGCCGAGGGCGGGGGCCATGTGGCGGTCCAAAAACAAGGAGCGCGCGCCTCGTCCCCAATGGTGACTTTCCTGCCCAACACGCAGCGAGACCGACGGTGACAGTGACCAGGACAAGGCACCTTCGAGTCGGTCAACGGAGGCCACGGATTCATTCAGCAACACGGCATTCCCCAATCCGTCCATGCTCCCGTGGTCGGCCACTTCCCGAGCGAGGGGAAAGCCCAACGGAATCCGCCAGCGCGAGGCGGCGACATGGTAGCTTCCGCGTTGCAGGAAGGTTCCCGAGGTGCCGAGGCCGATCGCCGTGCTGGTCGCACGGAAGTCGCCCACGATCTGGCGTGCTTCGCCCACCACGGCAATGCCTTCAAAGGCACTGATTTGGGGCTTCAGGGCCGCGGGACGGTTCCATGAAGCCATGGGCTGAATGCTCGGCACCATCACGCCCGCGCTGTCGCTGGCCAACCGGACGTTCCATGCTGCGGAATCAAGAGGCAAGTGCCAGCGAGTCGTGGTGGGAGTTTGGGCCACAAGGAGGCCGCAGCCCATCATCCAACCCCCAACTGCGAGCGGAAACTTCATCAAGCCACGCGCCGGGGACCGGGTTTGGAGGAGGAAGCAGGCTCGGTGCCGTCGGCATCCAAGGGGTCGGAGAGGGACGAAATTCCCAGCCCCATGCGTACCATGAAGTAGGGCAAGGAGCCCAGGGCAAAGGCCAAACCGAGCAAGGTGAAAAACTGGACAGTCCGACCGATGCCACCCCAAGCCGCTTCGGGTTGGAAGGCCAACACCACAAACAGCAGGCTGTACATCCAAAGCGCTGCGGAGGTCAATCGGTGTCCCCAACCGAGTTGCATGAGCAGGTGATGGATGTGCCGGCGGTCCGGGGTGAAGGGGGATTGGCCGTTGAGCACGCGCAAGGTGAACACGCGCAAGGTGTCCACAAGCGGAAACGCGAGCAAGCACATGGCCGTCACGGGCCGCACGACGCCGGGAAGGGTGGCGACATCGGGGGTTTGGACCACGTTGACCGCCATGACGTAGGCCATGAGGCCGACCAACAAAGACCCGCTGTCCCCCATGAAAATCTTGGCGGGATGAAGGTTGAAGACCAAAAAGCCCGCAAGTCCGCCCGCCAAGGCGGCACCGACGTAGGCCGTCATCATGTCTCCGGTCCAATAGGCCCACATTCCAAACGCCGACATGGCCACCAATCCGTAGCCACCCGCCAGCCCATCGACCCCGTCAATCAGGTTGATGGCGTTGACAATGACCACATAGACAAACAGCGAGAACACCGCACTCACCAACGACGGCAATTGGTGCAACCCAAACAGCCCGTCAAAGTGGTCGATTTTCAACCCCAATCCCCAAACGAGGAAACTTCCCACCGCGAGGTGGACCATGAGCTTTTTGCCGGCGCCCATCCCCATGATGTCGTCCTTGAGTCCCATGAAAAAGATGGGCACCGAAGCCCCCAACACCCCGAGCCACCGCACGGAGGTCCAGCCAAAGGCATCCGAAAACGCAAACGACACCAAGGTGCTGCACAGCGTGGCGGCAAAGAGCATGACGCCGCCCACGGTCGGCACCGACCTGTGGTGCAGTTTTCTCGATTCACTGGGCTCGTCGACAAGGTGCTTGCGTTTGGCCACCATGATGAGGGAAGGCATGCCAAAAAGCACAACCAAAAAGGCCAACGTGGCTGGAAGCATCAAGGACGTCATGGTGCGCCAAAGGTAGTGGAGCCGGGCGTCATGCCCATGCGGTGAGAGACCCCCACGCGCAGCCTCGCGCCTTCCGAAGGCAAGGAGGGGTGGGTGGCCCCTTGCCAAAGTTCCGCACCCAGGGTCACGTGCAACGGCCATGCTTTTTGCAGCGGATACGCCACCCAAGCCTCGGCCACCTTGAAGGTGCCCACCGCTGCAGCCCTGCCCCCAGCGGTCCATGTGGAAGTCTTCCAACGTCCGTGCAATTCGGTGCGCCAAAGGGCATCTGCCGACCCTGTAGGCCTGAGCACGGCGGACACAGGCGT
>JBMZAL010000233.1:0-2347 GCA_049611325.1 Flavobacteriales bacterium | reverse complement strand
TCGTTTTGGTCCCATCCTCTCCCCCGCACCCACGGCGTGGTGGAGTTGGCGTGGTCGTCTTGCAGCTTGTCCACCACCTCCTCCCAAGAGGTCGTTCCCACGAGGTCGGTATGTGCCAAGTTGAGGGCGTAGCCAAGGAGATGGCTGTGGGCATCGATGAGCCCGGGATAAACTGTGGCGCCTTGGACGTCCTCCACGGTCTCGCCACGGTAGGCGTTCAAGATCTCGTGCTCTTTGCCGAGGGCCACGATTTGACCTTCGTGGATGGCCATGGCCTGCGCCTGGGTTCCCGCGCCGTCCAAACAGACAATGTGGGCATTGCGAATCACGAGGTCCACCGGCTCTTTGGCCCAGTGGCATCCGACAAGAAAAAGTGCAGCGACGGGAAGGTGACGCAGTGCGTTCATGAGGGTACCTTATATAAATGGTGCGCGCTGGCCTGCGCGGTGGGCATGATGACCATGTCATTGATGCATACGTGGGGCGGCCGAGACAGCACGAAGGACACCGCTTCTGCAATGTCTTGGGCCACCAATGGATCGAAGCCGCGGTAGACCGCATCCGCGGCCGCTTGATCGCCTTTGAAGCGGACGTTGCTGAATTCGGTTTCCGCGGCGCCAGGACAAATCTGACTCACGCCAATGCCTCGTTCGACCAAATCAATGCGCATCGCTTGGGACAATGCGTCCACCGCGTGTTTGGAAGCGCAGTACACATTGCCGCCGGGGTAGACCTGCTTGCCAGCAATGCTTCCCATGTTCACCATCCGCGACCCCGCGGTCATGAAAGGCACGCACGCACGGGCCAAAAAGAGCAGCCCTTTCACGTTGGTGTCAATCATGCGGTCCCAGTCGTCGTCCAGGCCTTCGTCAAACGGCCCCTTGCCAACGGCCAGTCCTGCGTTGTTGACGAGGCCTGTGAGGGCGGTGCCCCCTTGGCCAGGCACAATGCCCGCGCGAGACATCAAATCCTTCACGCCTTCCAGGGTGTCTTGACGCTCTCGCATGTCCCATGCCGCGACGTGCACCTCCGTACCGAGGTCCCGGCACGTGTTGGCGACCGCTTCAAGACGGTCTTCCCGGCGGCTGGTCAGCAAAAGGTTCCAACCCTCTCGGGCCAATTGGAGGGCGGACGCCTCTCCAAACCCGGAGGACGCTCCTGAAATCAAGACCCAAGGACGACTCATGCTTTCTTCGATTTGAACCGGTCGGCTTTGCTGCCTTTGTACATCGAGAAGCCCACCCAGCGGCATTCGAGGGCCCCGTTGAACACGGGGTGTCGTTTGTGGGGCCGCAACCCCACCCGCTTCAGGGCCTCGTCGTTGGACGAAATGACCCACGCATCAAATCCCGACCAATGGAATTTCAGACGGTCTCCGATGCGCTCGTACAGACCCACGACGTCTCCGGGATCCATGCGCTCTCCGTACGGAGGGTTGAACACCAACATGCCCCCGTCGGTTCGCGGTTCGAGCTTGAAAAAGTCGGCTTGTTTCACCTGCACCAAAGATTCAACGTCGGCGCCTTCGAGGCTTTCCATCGTTTGGCGCACCGCACCTGGATGCTGGTCCGAAGCGAAGATGGGGGTCTCGACCGGGGTGATGCTGGCCATGGCTTCGGTGCGAACTGCACGCCACGTGTCGGGGTCGAAGTCGCTCCAATCCATGAAGGCGAAGTGGCGACGCCCCGCTTGAACAGGAAGTCCGGATGCCCACAGGGCCGCTTCTGTCGAGAAGGTGCCCGACCCGCACATGGGATCGTAGAGGGGCGTGCCGGGGCGCCACCCGCTCAAGGCGAGCAATCCAGCGGCAAGCACTTCGTTCAGGGGCGCCTTGGCGGTTCGCGGCCGATAGCCTCGGCGCGACAACTGCTCTCCTGAAGCGTCCACAGAGATGGTGACCTTCTCCCCGGAAATGTGCAGGTTCAGCCGCAAGTCGGGACGCACCTTGTCGATACTAGGACGCTTGCCCGTTTTGCCACGGAAGCGGTCCACGATGGCGTCTTTCAGCTTGAGCGCCGCAAAATGGCTGTGGGAAAAACCGTCCGAATGAACCGTGGCGTCAATGAC
The DNA here is from genome assembly GCA_049611325.1 of Flavobacteriales bacterium. Taxonomy (GTDB): domain Bacteria; phylum Bacteroidota; class Bacteroidia; order Flavobacteriales_D; family Sanyastnellaceae; genus UBA11663. The sequence goes on along the minus strand of JBMZAL010000233.1, from coordinate 280 downwards.
GAACGAGCCGTCGGGGGCGAGCATGTTCTCCCACGCGAAGCGGGCGCCTTGACGGTACAGATCGTCGGGGGTTTTGGCCTCAAATGACGTCAAATACCGCAGCACGCGCACGGCAAAGCGGCTGTGCATGCAAATCGTGTACAGCACCTTCGCGTCGCCTTGAAAAGAGATGCCCCGTCGTCCCACTTCAATGTGGGTCGCGCCGGCAGCCTTCAGTTCGTCGGCGGCCAACTCTTCGAGGCCTGCCAGGGTTTTCAAATAGAGGTTCATCCGCCTTTGC
>JBMZAL010000232.1:0-2348 GCA_049611325.1 Flavobacteriales bacterium | reverse complement strand
TTGGCCATGGCCGGACAGCCTGTGATGATTCGGGCCATCCAACCTGAGGGCGGCCAAGAGCTTCAAATGGGCAACGTCTCTGACATGGACGCCGATGCAGTGGCCATGATGATGGACTACCTCTCTCCCATCCGCCTCACCAAAATGGACAAGCTTGGCTACGAAGGAACGGTCCTCGGCCATGAAGAAGTGGCAGGCGAGCCCTCCACAATCCTCGAGTTTGTGAAGGGAGACGTCAAGGAAACGTATTGGTTCCGCAATTCGGACGGCCTGTTGATCCAGCAGCAACGCCCATCTCTAGATGGATCGTTGGTCGTTGAAAAGCTGGAGATGTACATCCCATATGGAGACCTTGGGCTGAAATTGCCTGCGTCACGTTCGTCTGCGGTGGCTGGCCAAACGATGACCATTCGCATCGCCAAGGCTTCCTTCAACCCCGAGTTTGGCGAAAATGCCTTTGACCTGCAGCGCTGATGACGCCATTGATCCACCTCGACAACGTTTCCATTCGCCACGACGAACACGTGGTGCTGGAACACCTGTCGACGGAGGTGAATGAAGGAGAGCTCGTCTACCTCATTGGCAAGACGGGAAGCGGCAAGTCGAGCCTGCTCAGGACGTTGTATGGCGACCTCAGCCTGACTTCAGGCCAAGGCTCGGTGTGTGGCCATGATTTGGCCAAGCTCCAACCACGGACCGTCCACAAGCTTCGCCGCAAGCTCGGAATGGTGTTTCAAGACTTTGGACTGTTGCAAGACCGAAGCGTGGATGCCAACCTCGATTTTGCATTGTTGGCCACGGGCTGGCAGGACAAAAAGGCCAAGCAACGTCGCATCGAGGAAGTCTTGACCGCTGTCGGTCTGCCCAACAAAGGCTACAAGATGCCCTTTGAGCTGAGCGGTGGAGAACAGCAACGCGTCGCCATCGCACGCGCCTTGCTCAACGATCCGCCCCTCCTTTTGGCCGATGAGCCCACGGGCAACCTCGATCCCGAGACCACAGAAGAGATTCTGGAGCTGATGCACACCCTGCCCAGCCAAGGCAAGACATTGGTCATGGCCACCCACGATTGGGCCTCCATGAACCGACGCCCGGGCCGCGTTTGGCGCTGCGAGGGAGGGCGTCTGTTGGACGAACCCGCCCCGCAAAACGCCACATGAGCGCCTCCCCTCGCATCGGGGTGGTCATTCCGGTCTACAATGGCGCCGACGACTTGCGCGAAACCCTGACGGCTTTTCGAGCCCTGCCCGCACAGGTCTTGGGGCAATTGGAGATTGTGGTCGCCGATGGTGCATCCACGGACGACACCCTGAACGTGATGTCCACCTTCATGGATGTCATCTGTCATGCTGACAGCAGAGACGACCTGGGTGTGTACGACGCCATGAACCGCGGCGCGGGCCTCGTCCAAGCGCCCTATGTTTGGTTCATGGGCGCGGGAGACCTGCCTCTTGAAGAGGGCTTGTCCGCGCTGCTTGAACGACTTGAGGGCGACGTGGGACATGCGTGCACAGTCCTCGCCATGGCGCCCCGAGAACCTGGCGTGCCCGCGAAATTTATTCCCCAATTTGGCACGTCACTCGATTGGCGAAACACCTTGCATCACCAGGGCGTGGTTGTCCCCACGGCATGGGTCAAGCAACGCCCCCTGTCCACAGATTACAAGGTGTTGTCGGACTATGCCTGGATGCTCGATTGCAGAAATGCGGGTCAGCACATCGAATGCCATCCTGAGCTGTCGCTCGCTTCTGTCGCAGGCGGAGGGCTTTCGAGGAATTTCGACGCCATGCTGTACAAGGAAGAGCGCCGCATGAAGCACGGACGGATCAGCCGCGCCGCAGCGTTGGCTCACTGGGTTTGGCTTCCCGCCAAGTGGGCCTTCAAACAAGTGTACAAAGCCCGTTCAATCTGAGGTTCATCCACGCCCCAGTGAAACGATTCACTCGCCTTGCTGAGGGCCTCGGCCCATTCGGCGCGTGGACGGTGAAGCACCTTCTCCACGGCGGATTTTACTGCTGAAGGGGTGGCGTGTTCCACCACTTCTCCCAGTTCATGCTCACGCACAATGGTCGCCACCTCCTTTCTCGCAGTGACCACCATGGGCAATCGTGCGTGCATGAAATCAAACAGCTTGTTGGGCAGGCTCATTTCATAATTGCCGTGACTTCCCTTGTCCAAACTCAGCCCCACATCGGCTGACGCCGTGAGTTTCCGCAAAGCCTCAAAGGGCAACTTTGGGATGCAGTGCAGACGTCCTTCCATCTCAGGCTCGTTCACCCGGACATGGGCTTCCTCCCACTCGATCCCCGCCCCCACCAACACCAAGCGAATTCCTGTCATGCCAGGCA
>JBMZAL010000231.1:0-2354 GCA_049611325.1 Flavobacteriales bacterium | reverse complement strand
CCAGGCGGCCCAGGCCTACCTCCTGCGCGAGGGTCGGCGCGGGCGCGAATGCCGGTTTGACGTGTGGTGGGTGACTTTTCGCGACGGGCAAAGCCCGCACGTGACGCACCTGCCCAACGCGTTTGACGGCGTGTCCAAGCCGCCCCGCAAACGCAACCCGTGGCGGGCCCTGCGCTGACCTTGTCCCGCGACGTACCTTTGCGGCACCATGAAACAAAACCCTGACCAAGGCCGCCGCGGAGGCGCCCGCAAGGGAAGTGCTGGCCGACGAAGCGGCAGCGCGAAACCTTCGAACAACCGAGGCGGACAACGTTCTTCCTCTTCCCGCCCAGGGGGCAAGCCCTCAGGTCGCCCAGGAGGCCGACCTGGTGGAAGACCTGGCGGCCCCAAGCCCAAGCTCAAGTTTGCGCCCGTGCCGGACTCCACGGCCACCATGCGCCTGAACCGCTACATCGCCCAAGCGGGCGTCTGCTCTCGCCGAGAAGCCGACGTGATGATTGGTGCTGGGGTGGTGAGTGTCAACAACAACGTGATCACAGAGCTCGGGTTCAAGGTGGATCCCACCAAGGACCTTGTTCGCGTCGAAGGCGACACCATCCGTCCGGAAACCATGCGGTACGTCCTGGTGAACAAGCCGAAGAACTTTTTGGGCATTGAAAACGACCCGAGTGGGCGGCGCAGCGTGGGCGACCTCATCAAGAACGCCTGCAAGGAGCGCATCTACCCGGTCGACCGCATCGAAAAAGAGAGCACCGGACTCATCCTGTTCACCAACGACGGTGAGCTCGCCAAGCGACTGAACCACCCCAAGGTGGGCCTGCGTGAGCTCTACCACATCACCTTGGCCAAAAAAGCCAATCCCGAAGACCTCGAGAAGATGCTCGAGGGATTTGTGCTGGATGAAGGATTTGTCAAGGCCAAAGACGTCGCGTTCGTCAAGAACGACCCCCACGAGATCGGCATGGAAATCCACAGCAACCGAAGCCGAATTGTGCGTCGCATGTGGGAACACCTCGGCCACAAGGTGGTCAAAGTCGACCGTGTTGTATACGGTCCGCTCACCAAGAAAGATTTGCCCCGTGGCCACTGGCGCCACCTCACCAAAGACGAATTGAGCCTGCTTCGCATGACCACTTAAGTGGCCATAACTTCGAACACATGAAGGACAGCCTCGTCATCATCCCGACGTACAACGAACGTGAGAACGTGGTTCGCATGCTCGAGACGGTGATGGGCTTGGAGTTTCCCTTTGATGTGCTCGTGGTGGATGACGGCTCCCCGGACGGCACCGCCGCCCTGGTCAAAGAATGCCAAGCGGCGCACCCCGACCGCATCCACTTGCTGGAGCGCGAAGGCAAGCTCGGGCTTGGAACCGCGTACATCGCAGGGTTCCGATGGGCCCTGGAGCACGGCTACGACTTCATCTTCGAGATGGACTGCGACTTCTCCCACGACCCCCATGACCTGGTGCGTTTGCGCATTCCGTGTGCCGAAGGCGGCGCCGGCATGTCGGTGGGGTCGCGCTACGTGAAAGGGGGCGGGGTGGCCAACTGGCCCGTCAACCGACTGATTCTGAGCTACGGCGCGTCCATTTACGTCAACACCATTTTGGGGTTGGGCGTCCGCGACAGCACCGCCGGCTTTGTGTGTTACCGTCGCGAAACCCTCGAAGCGATCCAACTCGACGCCGTCCAATTTGTGGGCTACGCGTTCCAAATCGAAATGAAACTGCGCGCCAAGCGGAATGGCTTCGCCGTGAAAGAAGTGCCCATCACCTTTGTCGACCGCGAATTGGGGACGTCCAAGATGAGCATGAACATTTTCCGCGAGGCCCTTCTGGGCGTGCTTCAGATGCGGTTCAAGCGCATCTTTTTTCCTGCCAAGTCCTGAATTGCAACCCTCCTCTTCTGCCATGAACCAAGCCACCCTGTTTCGCCACGCCCACGTCGTCACGGACGGCGCCGTTCAAGTCCAAGACGTCCTCGTGGACGGGGAACACATTGTGGCAGTCGGCGTCAATTTGGCGGAGCAAGGCGCCGACGCACACGTGAAAGCCCTTGCCGCGGGGGCGCAAGTGAAAGACTGTACCGGGTTTTGGTTGATGCCGGGATGCATCGACGACCAAGTGCACTTTCGGGAGCCCGGCTTGACCCACAAGGCAGAGATTGCGACCGAGTCGGCAGCTGCTGCGGCCGGTGGCATCACTTCATTCATGGAAATGCCCAACACGGTGCCTCAAGCCTTGACCCAAGACCTGCTCCAGGACAAATACGACCGTGCGGCGGAGGTGAGTCCCGTAAACTACAGCTTCTTCATGGGGGCGAGCAACCACAATTTGGACGAGGTGCTCAAGA
>JBMZAL010000230.1:0-2360 GCA_049611325.1 Flavobacteriales bacterium | reverse complement strand
ACCAGCTTAGAAACGTTCCAAGACTACCGCCGAAGTTCCGAGGGACTGGACATTGGTCTCGATCGCTCCATCATTGAAGACAACCGATTTGCCATCGACCCCATTCGCCCCGAGCAAGTGCGCACGTTGGAGGTGGGGTATCGGACCACCTTGGGGGAATCCCTGTACCTCGACATGAATGCGTACCGCAGCTGGTACACGGATTTCATCGGCTACATCGTGGCGCTGGACGTCGAGTTTTGGGAGTCGGGATTGCTTGAGAATTCGCTCAAATCCGTGGACGTGTATCGCTACGCTGCGAACAGTTTGAATCAAGTCCAAACCCAAGGTGCCTCTCTCGGTTTCAATTACTTCCTCGACGACAACTTCACGGTCAACGGCAACTACAGCTGGAACAAGTTGGTGAAGACCGACGAGGACGACCCCATCATCCCCGCCTTCAACACGCCAGAGCACAAGTTCAACGTGGGACTGACGGCCCGAGGCTTGAGCGCCAAAGACAAAGACACGTGGGGCTTTGGCATCAATTACCGTTGGGTGCAGGGCTTTGTGTTCGAGGGCTCGCCCCAGTTCACGGGTTTCGTGCCGAGCTACGATTTGATGGACACCCAAGTGAATTACAAGTTTGACGCGCACGGGTTGACCGTCAAGGCTGGAGCGAGCAACCTGCTTCGCAACGAACACATCGAAACCTACGGCGGTCCCACCGTGGGACGCTTGGCCTACCTCAGCCTTTCGCTCGACGTCAACTGATGAATCCGTAACCCGCACTTATCGACACAAAAACGTTGTTTGTCGACGAAAAGGTGTCATTCATACACTGATTTGAGCCAAAACCCTTATCTTTACTGCAAACCATTTATACCTATGAAAAAGTTTTTAACCCTTGCCTTGGGTCTCCTGGCTTTCAGCCAGTTGGATGCTCAAGTGCGCTACATCAACGAGGTTTTCTCGGACGTGGATGTGACCACAGACGTGGTTTACGGCTCGAACGTGACCGTGCTTCCCTTGTTGCAAGGTGCGGCTCCAGCTGCCCAACCTCTTGCTTGTGACATTTATGAGCCCGCAGGTGACACAGAAACCGACCGTCCGCTCATCATCTACATCCACACAGGGAACTTCCTTCCTCAGTACTTGAACGGCAGTGCCGTTGGAAACAAGAATGATTCGACTGCTGTCGAACTTTGCACCCGCTATGCCAAGATGGGCTACGTGGTGGCTTCCATTGATTACCGCTTGGGTTGGAACCCGCTCGCTGAAACGCAGTCTGACCGTACGTTCCAATTGATCAACGCGGCATACCGTGGCGTTCAGGACGCCCGCACTGCGGTGCGTTACTTCCGCATGACGGAGGACACCATGGGTGACCCCTACGGCATCGATCCCACCATGATTGGATACTTCGGTGAGGGCACGGGTGGCTACGTGAGCTACGCCGCCTCAACCATCGAGAACTACAACGACATCATCTTGGACGACACGGGTGCGCCCATCGCCAAGTTCTGGACAGGTACGCCAGGCCAGCCCGACTACATCCCCATGGTCATTGAGCAGGTCAACGGTGACCCTGAGGCCATCACAGATGGTTACGCGCCTGCTGGCGTGTTTGGGCCAGACCCTGTTCAGTTGTGCATTGCCAACCACGAAGGCTACAGCTCAGATGTGTCTTTCCAGGTGAACCTCGGTGGTGCCTTGGGCGACTTGAACTGGCTCGACGCAGGTGACCCTGCGATGATCAGCTTCCAATGCCCTGCAGATCAATTCGCTCCTTACACCACGGGCGTGCTCGTGGTTCCAACCACCAACGAAAACGTGGTGGAAGTGAGCGGTGCCTTTGACATCCACGCTGAGATCAACGCTCAGATGATGCCCAACAACAATGCGGCATACCAGAGCCTCGGGTTGACGGATGCCTTCTCGGCCCAAGCGACTGCCAACGGCAACCAAGGATGGGACGGTTTGTACCCCGTCTTGAACGACTATGTGGCGGGCAGCCCCACCCAACCTTTTGACGGCGCTCCATGGCAATGGTGGGACGTGGCGACCACCGAATTGGTGGATGCGGCCAACGGCACGACCATTGCACAAACCCAGTTGACCCTCAACCCCAACATGGGTCCCCTCGAAGGCCGCGCTTACTGCGACACCATCGTCGGATACGCTGCACCTCGTATGGCTGGATTGTTGGGCTTGGCCACAGCAGGTCCCGGTTGCACCGACTCATCAGCATGCAACTACAACCCCCTCGCGACATCTGACGACGGTTCTTGCACCTTCGCAGACGCTGGGTTTGATTGCTCTGGCAACGCCATTGCACCGGGTTGCACAGACCCCATGGCTTGCAACTACGACAACACCGC
>JBMZAL010000229.1:0-2373 GCA_049611325.1 Flavobacteriales bacterium | reverse complement strand
CAGCCACCACCGCATCCGAGGTGGCTTGAAGCAGGAAAGAAGCGAGGGTCGATTGCATGGATGGAAGGATTCCAGGGTTTGAACGTACAAGTTCCCCTGAATATTGGCCCTTTGCCCACCCTGCGCCCCTCAGTTATTCAACGCTGTGGGTTCACAACGCCTCGTAAAAAGGCCTCCGAAAATCAGGCAAACATGAGCAGGTACACCCCTGCTCCAGCGAAGTACCCCAACACCGCCAAGAGGCTGATTTTCTTGAGGTACCACACAAAATCGATGCGCTCCAGGCCCATCACCGCGACCCCGGCTGCGGAGCCGATAATCAAGGCCGATCCGCCGGTCCCTGCGCAGTAGGCGAGGAACTGCCAAAAAATGCCATCCTGCACAAACATGCCCGTCCAGGCATCGGATACCGCAGCCGCGGGAACGATGTCGTACATGCCCATGCTCGCAGCCACGAGCGGCACGTTGTCGACGATGGCACTCAACAGGCCAATCGCAAGGTCGATGAGGTACACGTCGTCAAGACTGGTCCGCAGCCAATCGGCGGCAAGCAGCAGGTGCCCCGCCTCTTGCAGGGAAGCCACAGCCAGCAGGATGCCGAGGAAAAACAGCACCGACGCCGTGTCGATTTTGCGCAACACCCCGATGACGGTGAGGTGGGCTTTCTCTTCGATGTTCTTGGAATGGTGAAGGCGCTCCGTGAGCATCCACAGCGCCCCCAAACTGAGCATCATGCCCATGAAGGGAGGCAGGTGGGTCACCGTCTTGAAGACAGGCACAAACAACAGGCCAGCCACCCCGGCGCCAAACACCAAGTTGCGCTCGAACGGCGTGGTCGGATCCCACTCCTCTTCGTCCTCAGAAACAGGGCGGTCGATTTCCCCTTTCAGACGCACACTCAACGCGGCGAGGGGCACCAGCAAGCACACCACGCTGGGCAAAATGAGGTTGGCAATGATGGTGGTGGTGGTCAGCTGTCCACCGATCCACAGCATGGTCGTGGTGACGTCCCCAATCGGAGACCAAGCCCCGCCAGCATTGGCCGCGATGACCACCATCCCGGCGAAAAGCCAGCGGGTTTGGCGGTCGTCGATGAGCTTGCGCAACAATGACACCATCACAATCGACGTGGTCAGGTTGTCCAGCAGCGCGGAAAAGAAGAAGGTGAGGATGCAGACGATCCACAGCATTTTGACCTTGTTTCGGGTCTGAATGCGGTCCGTGATGACCCGAAATCCCTCATGCGCATCGACCAATTCCACGATGGTCATGGCCCCCATGAGGAAGAACAAAATGCTGCTGATCTCCTCCATGTGATGGAGCAGCCTGTGTTCAAAGAACTGCGCCAACCCCCCATGCCCTCCGGCGCCGTGATCGGCTGCGAACAAGTGGTATTCCTCGGCAAGGTGCGCGGGCACGTCGTGCCATCCGAGCACGAACAAGGCCCAACACACGGTGCCTGTCACCAGGGCCGAGGCCGCCTTGTCAATGTGAATGTTGTGCTCCAGGGCGATGAACGCATACCCCAGAATGAAAACGACGAGAATGAAAATGTCCATGGTTGATTGTCTAAGGGCAAGATGGGCCGGTTTGTTCGCTCACACGTGAACAGAACAACAAGTTGCTCACATCAAGAAGCCCAAAGCGCGCTCAAACGCCTTGGCCGTGAAATGGGTGGCGTCCGGATGGCTTTCCTTGACCTTGGCCAGCGCCTTCCGAATCAGCTGCGAAGTGTCTTCAAAGATGGCGGCGTCAGACATGTCCACGTCTTCGTCGCTCATCAAATAGGCGAACACCCGCGCCATGCCACAGTTGGCGATGAAGTCTGGAATGACGGTCATGTGTGCATCGGCGTACTCCGCGATGGGGCCGTAGAAAATTTCTGCATCTGCAAACGGGACGTTCGCACCAGACGAGATGACCTCCACCCCGGCCGCGACCATGCGCTCGACCTGATTTTGCGTGACAAGTCGACTTGCCGCACAGGGCAAAAACACCTCGGCTTTCACGTCCCAAATGGCCGCATTGACTTCTTCAAACGACTGCAGTCCCTCAGCTTTCAATGCATTGCCTTCCTTGGCCAAAAACAGGCCCTTGACTTCGTCGTAGCTCATGCCTTCCGGGCGAATCAAACCGCCCACGCGGTCGATGATGCCGACGATGCTCGCCCCGGCTTGGGCAAGGTACAGCGCTGCCGCTGCGCCGACGTTGCCCCAGCCTTGAACCACCACTTTTTTGCCCGCCACGTTGGACCCCGACAACTCGTAGTAGTGACGCACAGACTCGCTCACGCCGTATCCCGTGATCAAGTCGGCCACTCGAATCTTTCGCTGGATGTCCGGGCTGATGGCCGGGTCTTCAACCGGCTGAGAC
>JBMZAL010000228.1:1245-2382 GCA_049611325.1 Flavobacteriales bacterium | reverse complement strand
GTTGCGTTTTGTGGTGACGACAGCTTTGACTGGGACCAAGGTTTCCACGGCGGTGGCAGCAACTGGTTGGCCATCCAAGACCAACCCGGTGCAGAAGGAGACCGCGGAGGTGAGCTCGACGGCGACGATTCAGACGACGGCAACGTGAGCAGCGACGAAATGCCATTTGCCATTCCCACTGTGGAAGGTTGGACTGTCGTTGGTGTCGGCGGCAACCAAGGGTTGTTGCTCCGCAATGGATCCGGAGGACACATCTCCAACGCCTTGTTGTGCAACACGAGCGAGGGCATTGAAATAGAAGACAAAGCCGACGAAGTCGAAGACGCTTATGAGCGCTGGGTCGCCGGCGACTTGACCTTGTCCAACATTGTGGTGACGGGCGGTGTAGATGCCCTCGACTACGACGGAAGCGATGTTGCAAATGGAGATGACCTCCTGGACGCTTACGCCATGGACAACATGATTGTCAACGGTGAGCCCAACAATGTCGACTACCTCTTTGCCTTTGATGCTGCCGGTGGCATGGCCACAGACCAACTGTACCTCAATGTGGGTCAGGGATCAGGTCACGCCTTTGCGGAGGGATGGACCTTCTGTGACGAGCGCAACTTGTTTGCGGAAGAGATTGTGGAGCCTGCGTGCGATTGTCCTCCCCTCTCTGAACGTACAGATGTTCTCATCTCAGACATGGGCACGGGCACTGGTACGACCACTTGGACGTGCGACAACAACTACATTCTGAACGGCTATGTCTTCGTTCAATCGGGACAAGCCCTGACCATTGAGGCAGGCACCGTCGTGAAAGGTGCTGCCGGAACAGGTGCGGACGCCGCAGCGATGATCGTGGCGAAAGGTGGACAACTTTTCGCAGAAGGCACAGCAGACTGCCCCATCATCTTCACGTTTGAAGGTGACCCCCTCGACGGTTCGGTTTCGTACGACACCCGCGGCCAATGGGGTGGCTTGATTGTCCTCGGTGATGCCACGACCAATTTTGGCGGCGCGGCACAAGTAGAAGGCATTCCTGCCGACAACGACCAGGCGTCATACGGCGGAGACAACGACATGGACAACAGCGGTGTTTTGACATACGTCAGCATTCGTCACGGTGGAACCCAACTTGGTGCTGCCAACGAA
>JBMZAL010000228.1:0-1235 GCA_049611325.1 Flavobacteriales bacterium | reverse complement strand
AACCACCATTCACCACGTGGAAGTCGTGTCCAACCTCGACGACGGCATCGAGTTCTTTGGAGGCTCAGTCACTGTGGATGATGCTCTCGTCGCTTTTTGCGGTGACGACAGCTTCGACTGGGACCAAGGATTCCACGGTGGAGGCTCGAACTGGTTGGCCATCCAAGATCAGCCGGGCGGCGAAGGAGACCGCGGCGGTGAATTGGACGGTGACGATTCCGACGACGGCAACGTCAGCGACGACGAAATGCCTTTTGCCACCCCCACCGTGGCAGCATGGACTGTTGTGGGTGTCGGAGGCAATCAAGGACTGCTGCTCCGCAATGGCTCAGGTGGTCACATTTCAAATGCTTTGCTCTGCAACACGAGCGAAGGCATTGAGATTGAAGACAAGGCCGACGAAGTGGAAGATGCCTACGAGCGCTGGGCTGCAGGTGACTTGACCCTGAACAACATTGTCGTCACTGGCGGTGTGGATGCGTTGGACTACGACGGTGACGCCGCCGACGGAGATGATTTGCTCGATGCATACGCCAACGACAACATGGTGGTCAACGGTGAGCCTGAAGGACTCGACTACCTCTTTGGCTTTGATGCCGCAGGTGGCATGGCCAACAACCAGCTCTTCTTGAATGTGGGACAGGGCTCAGGCCACGACTTTGCCCTTGGCTGGACGTTCTGCGACGAGCGTCAGTTGTTTGGTCAAGAGTTCAATGCTGTTCCTGGATGCACCGACGAGATGGCATGCAACTACAACCCAGAAGCTACAGAAGACGATGGCAGCTGTGACCTGATTGTGGTGACGTTGGAAGGCACGACTGATGCCGAAGGCACGACAAACGGCGCTGCAGACATCACAGTCACAGGGGGGTCTGGAGCATACAGCTACAGCTGGACTGACGAAAATGATGTGGAAGTGAGCACCGACGAGGACGCCTCATTGGCTACAGGCACGTACGCTGTCGCTGTCACAGACAGCCTCGGTTGCACTGGCTCCTTGAGCGGCGTGGTCATCAACAATACGGACAACGTCTTTGAGGTGTTGGGCAACTTCAACGTCTACCCCAACCCCTCTGCAGGTCAGGCGACCATTGTTTGTCCTCATGGGATTGTGGCAGATGTCCGCATCTTCAACATGAAGGGGCAGGTCGTCAAGTCCATCGACGCTGTGCAGCGTTCCATCCAAATTGAAGGACTCAGCAACGGCCAATACATTGTTCAGATGGTGAGCCAAG
>JBMZAL010000227.1:0-2382 GCA_049611325.1 Flavobacteriales bacterium | reverse complement strand
TCTGCGGCTCCCGCATCCTCATTCAGCGCTCCATCTACGACAAGTTCAAAGAGGCCCTCGTGGCGAAGGCCGCGAAGATGGTGGCAGGCGATCCTTTGGACCCTTCCACGAAACTCGGCGCGGTGGTCTCGGAAGCCCACATGGAAAAGATCCTCTCGTACATCTCGATTGCCAAGGAAGAGGGGGGGCAAGTCCTGTGTGGCGGCCATCGCCTCCATCCGGAAGGTGTGGAAGGGGGCTTCTATGTCGCGCCCACGGTCATCGAGGGCCTCGGTCCAGCATGCCGGACCAACCAGGAAGAGATTTTCGGCCCTGTGGTCACCCTGCAGCCGTTTGACACGGAGGAGGAAGCGCTGGCGTTGGCCAACGACACGGCCTACGGTCTGGCTGCGACGTTGTGGACCACGGATTTGAAGCGCGCCCACCGCGTGGCGGCAGGCATCGAATCCGGCATCGTTTGGGTCAACACATGGTTGTTGCGGGACCTTCGCACACCGTTTGGGGGCGTGAAGGCCTCGGGCTTGGGACGCGAAGGCGGGTTCGACGCCTTGGAGTTCTTCACCGAACCCCAAAACATCTGCATCAAACTCTGACGTCAGTCAGGCTGTCGATCCATCAATTTCCACCCAGCTCGTCGAGCTGGGTTTGCAATGCGCCGAGTTGGGCCGTGAGGGTGTCGACTTGGGTTTGCAGCGCGGCAATCAGCATCAGCAAGTCTTGGCCGCTGGCGATGACGGAACCGCTCGCAGTGAGGTTGCCCATTTGGTCCACTTGCAGGGCGTCGCTCCGGTTGTCTGCATCTGCGCCGTTTCCGACGGCGAACAACACGCCTGTTTGGTTCTCGAGGTTCCACTGTCCCACCACGGCGCTGTTCTCTTGGTCTGCGACAAGGTTGTACCCGATGGCGGCAGCGCTGTTGGCCGTGGCCGAGGACGAGCGGCCCGCCGCGTGGCTGTACAGGCCTGAAGCGGTGGTTTCGTAGCCTTCTGCGTGGGCGGCAAACCCGCTGGCCACACTTTGGAATCCTTCACTGTGTGCGGCATCGGCTGTGGCCGAAGTGCCTTCACCTTCCGCGTGGGCACACGTGGCAGAGGCCGTGGTGTTGCGGTTGGACGCGTGGCTGTAGAGGCCGCTTGCGAGGCTTTGGTAGCCTTCCGCGTGGGCTGCCGTGTTGGTGGCGTCGGTGCGATAGCCCTCGGAGTGGCTGTAGTTGCTGGTCGCCTCTGTGTAGTAGCCTTCGGCATGGGAGGCCAATCCGCCTGCAATGGACCCAAACCCTTGAGAGTGGGCGGCCGTCGCGGTCGCACTGGACCCTTCACCGATGGCACTGGAGCACACGGCTGTGGCAGTGCTGTTCTGGTTGGACGCAAAGCTGTACGGTCCGGAGGCCGTGGTGTTGCGACCCTGCGCTTGGGAGTAGGATCCGCTGGCGACCGTGCCAAATCCTTGGGCCAAGGTTTGGGTGATGTTCAGCGACCCTGACACTTCGCCGCGCGGTCCTGCTTGGCCCAGGGGAGTGATGTCGTTGTAGGTGCTGACCCCAAGCACAAGTCGCACACTGTCCAACGTGCCGACCCCCGTTCCGCCACCTTCGATCGGGAGCACGCCAGAAGGAAGGAAGGGAGCACCGAAGAAGGACAGGAAGGAAATCAGGTCATTGGATTCAATGGCCTCGTTCCCGTTCGCATCGGGATTGTAGGGGAATCCAGGGTTTGTTTGGGCCGAGGCGTGGTTGGTGAAGCAACACGCCATCAAGGCAAGGACGGGCATGGCCCAGAAGCAGTTCTTCCAATTCATGTCCCAAAAGATAGCACCAAGCCAAAAAAAGAAGGCCGCCCCGAGGGACGGCCTTCCGAATTTAATGCGCAAGCTCAGTGGGAGGATTACTCAATAACAAGCAACTTCTTCGTCGTCACGAAGTCCTTCGAGCTCACTCGGACCTGGTACATGCCAGATTCGTAGTTGTTGGTGTTCAGCTCCAAGGTCGTTGGCCATCCCTCAAACATCTGTCCGTCGAACACATGTTCCACGAGAGATCCGTCCATGGTAAACACCTGGACCTTGGCTGTCAAATCTTGTTTCACCGTGACCGTCAACATCGCCATCACTGAGGCGGGGTTCGGGTGCAATGTGGTGATTTCAATCAAATCCTTGGCGTAAACAATCTCGGTGTCTTGCTCACCCTCAATGCCTCCATCAAGGAGTGGGTCTTGCAACTCGCCCGTGCTTGTCAGGCTGTAGTTGTAAGTCACGTCGTTTCCGCATGCGTCAACTGCGCAGTAGTGGAACGTCGTTTCCCATGGCTGGAAGAAGTCGAGGTCACCGAAGAGGTCACCAGAGCCCATGGCGCTGCTTTCCTCACCGTTGATGACCAACGTACCG
>JBMZAL010000226.1:0-2407 GCA_049611325.1 Flavobacteriales bacterium | reverse complement strand
CTTTGTGGCGAAGAACGACGACTTCGTGTCTGTCGCGAAGACTCTCCTCGACTTGGCGTTGAGCGAAGGCGTGGAAAGCAAGGAAGATTTGTTGACCAAGACCTACACCGGTTCTTCGTTGACGGTGGCCGACAAAATCACCGAAGAGGTGGGCAAGATCGGCGAGCGCATCGAAATCGGAGACCTCCGCGTGGTGCGCGGGGAGAAGGTTGTGGCATACATCCACCCAGGCAACCGCCTCGCGACTGCAGTGGCATTCGAAGGTGCGGTGAGCAGCGAAGTGGGACGCGATGTGGCCATGCAGGCTGCAGCCATGGCTCCTGTGGCCGTGGACGAGACCACCATCCCAGAAGACCTCATCGCCAAGGAGCGCGAGATCGGCAAGGACCTCGCCATCCAAGAAGGCAAGCCCGCCGAGATGGCAGAGAAAATTGCAGAGGGTCGCTTGAAAAAGTGGTTCAAGGAGGTGACTTTGGTAAATCAAGCGTTCATCAAGGACAACAAGCAAACCGTCAGCCAGTACGTGGCATCCAACGGCGGTGGCAAAGTGACGAGCTTTGCACGCGTGGCGTTGAGCTAAGCGAAATTGGCTTTGAGCACAGACGAAGGCTGCCCATGGGGCGGCCTTCGTGCTTTTTACGCGATATTTGGTCCCGCATGAAGTACAGACGTGTCCTCCTGAAGCTGAGCGGTGAAGCCTTGATGGGCGACAAACAGTTTGGCATTGACAACGGGCGATTGGCCCAATACGCGAACGAAGTCAAGGCCATTGTCGACAAGGGCATTGAGTGTGCGATTGTCATTGGAGGTGGGAACATTTTCCGCGGTGTTCAGGCAGAGGAAGGAGGCATGGAGCGCACCCAGGGCGATTACATGGGCATGCTTGCGACGGTCATCAACGCGATGGCCTTGCAGAGCGCTTTGGAGGCTGCTGGGGTGGACACCCGGCTGCAAAGCGCCATCGAATTGAAGCAAATCGCCGAGCCATTCATCCGCCGCCGTGCGGTGCGTCATTTGGAAAAGGGCCGTGTGGTCATTTTTGGGGCGGGCACAGGCAATCCATTTTTCACCACAGATTCCGCGGCATCACTGCGGGCGGTGGAAATCGACGCGGACGTCATCTTGAAGGGAACCCGCGTCGACGGCATCTACACGGCCGACCCCGAGCGCGACCCGAATGCCGAGCGCTTCGACCGCATCACGTTCAGTGAGGTGTTCCAGCGCGGGCTCAAAGTCATGGACATGACGGCGTTCACGCTGTGCAACGAGAACAACTTGCCCATCGTGGTTTTTGACATGAACAAGCCTGGCAACCTGCAGCGCCTCGTGGAAGGTGAGCCCATCGGAACCGTGGTGGAAGCATAAATCGAATCGACATGAACGAAGAAATCACAATGGCGTTGGACGACGCCAAGGACAAGATGGACAAGGCGATTGACCGCCTCGAGGGAGAGCTCAGCAAGATTCGCGCAGGCAAAGCCCACCCGTCCATGTTGGAATCGGTGCGCGTGGATTACTACGGCTCCATGACACCTGTGAGTCAAGTGGCGAACGTCAACAGCACAGACGCACGGACGCTCGTCGTGCAGCCTTGGGAAAAGGGCATGCTCGACCCCATCGCCACAGGCATCATCAACGCCAATTTGGGCCTCAATCCCATGAACAATGGGGAGGTTCTCATCATCAACGTGCCGCCCCTCACAGAGGAGCGCCGCCGCGAATTGAGCAAGCGTGCGCGCTCGGAAGGCGAAGGTGCGCGAGTGGGCATTCGCAATGCCCGAAAGGACGCGAACGACTACTTGAAGGCCGCCAAGGACGACGGCATGAGCGAGGACGACCTGAAGAAAGGGGAACAGATGGTGCAGGATTTGACCAACACCTACACCACCAAGGTGGAAGACGTCTTGGCTGCCAAGGAGGCGGACATCATGACCATTTGAGTCAACGGCACACTCCACACAACACAAGGGCGGCCTCAGGGCGGCCCTTTGTTTTGTTTACGCCTTCCACTCTGCCGCCACGGCGCGGGTCTCTTGGTCAGCGGCAATGAGGTCGTCGAGTGACGGCTTGGCTTGGTGGTTGACCTTGGCGAGGGCGTGTTCCACGACACGGGGCAAATCGAGGAATTCGATGTCGTCACGCAAGAAGCGGGCGACGGCGATCTCGTTGGCCGCGTTCAATACGGCGGGGGCGTTGCCGCCTTGCCGCAGCGCGTCAAAGGCCAGGCCCAAATTGCGGAACGTCTCGATGTCGGGCTGCTCAAACGTCAGGGACGGGTAGTCCATGAAGTTGAAGCGCGGGAAATCGTTCTTCAGACGACGCGGGTATGTCAACGCGTACTGGATGGGCAACTTCATGTCGGGCAATCCGAGTTGGGCTTTGATGCTTCCGTCTTCGAATTGCACGC
>JBMZAL010000225.1:0-2413 GCA_049611325.1 Flavobacteriales bacterium | reverse complement strand
GCTCGATGAACAGGGCGTGCGGCTGATGGAACTGGGCAACACGGCCCAGGCCAACGGCGACACGGACACCGCGCTGGAATGCTACCGCTACGTGGCCTCCATGGGGCCCAGCAACCCGTATTACTTCACAGCGCGCAACGAGGTGCTGCAGGTGCGCTTCGAGGTCCTGACCGCCGAGGTGCCCGCGGACCTAGGCGCCATGGCGGTTTTGGCTGAGGAGTATGCTGCCAGCCTGCGCGACCTCGGGGTGCGATCAGAAACGGCGATGATGGTGAAGGACCGTGCCCACCTCTTGGCCTTCTTCCTCCAGCGCGCAAACGAAGGCATCGAAGCCCTCGAGGCCTTGCTTTCCGAGAACGACTTGAACGACAGGGTGGCCGCCGCGTGCAAGTTGACCCTGGGCGACATCTACGTGTTTGAAGGGTTGATTTGGGATGCGTCCCTCCTCTTCTCCCAAATCGTCCTCGATTTCAAGGACGATCCGCTGGGTCACGAGGCCAAATTCCGCAACGCCCGCGTCAGCTACTTCGGCGGCGATTTCAACTGGGCGCAAAGCCAATTGAATGCCTTGAAGGCCTCCACCTCCAAGCTCATTTCCAACGACGCCATCGACCTGAGCTTGCTCATCACCGACAACTTCAACCTCGACACTTTGACGTTGCCGATGGAGATGTATGCCCGGGCCGACTTGTTGCGCATGCAGCGCAAGTTTGACGTGGCGCGGACCACCCTGGACTCCCTCACCACGGCCTTCCCCGGCCACGTGCTCGAAGACGAGGTGCTGATGATGTCCGCGGACATGTTCTTGGAACAGGACCGCCTCGACACCGCCATGACACTCTACCAAGAGGTCGTGGACCTTCACTTTGACGACATCACCGGCGACGATGCGCTTTGGATGCTCGCCGATTTGACCCACAACCGCCTGAGCGATCTGGCCACGGCGCAAACGCTCTACGAAAAACTGTTGTTCGACTTCCCAGGCTCGCTGCATGCCGTCGAGGCCCGGAAGCGCTTCCGCGCCCTTCGTGGGGACGAACTCGAATGATCCCAACCCCACCTTCCATGGTCCTCTACAACGTCACTGTCAGCGTCACCGAAGAATGCGCCAACGATTGGGTCAAGTACATGATGGAAGAGCACATTCCTGACGTGCTGGCCACAGGGCACTTCCGCGATTTTCGACTGTGCCACGTGCAGGGGGAGGCGGAGGGTGGCGTGACGTTCGCCGTGCAATACATGGCGCGAAGTGCCGAGGCCTTTCAGACCTACCAGCGGGATTGCGCCCCTGCCCTTCAGGCGGATCATCAGGCCAAATGGGGCAGCAAGGCCGTGGCTTTCCGCACCCTGCTTCCCCTCATCGCCGAGGGCCATCCCTCGGCCGACGTCGATCCCAAGCAGAACTGATTCAAGGCGATTGCCGACCTTGTGAGCCATGCACGTTCGCGCCAAAAAACACCTCGGTCAACACTTCCTGCGTGACCTGGACGCCGCCCGACGCATTGCCGAGGGCATCACGAAGCACCGCGGCTGCACGGACGTCTTGGAGGTCGGGCCCGGCACAGGCGCACTGACCCGACCGTTGCTGAATCGCGGCGACCTCGACGTCCGGGCCGTGGAGCTCGACGACGAGTCCGTGGCGTACCTCACGTCGCAAGGCGTGTTGGCGGAGGAGAAGGTGTTTGGGGTTGACCTGCTGAAGTGGAACCCTGACGAAGCCTTTCCCGAAGGGGCGCCGTTCATCGTGGCGGGCAACTTTCCCTACAACATCAGCTCGCAGATCCTCTTCCGCGTCCTGGACTGGCGGGACCGCGTGCCCGAGTGCGTAGGGATGTTCCAAAAAGAAGTCGCCGAGCGCGTGGCCGAAGGTCCCGGATCGAAGACCTACGGCATCCTAAGCGTCTTGCTTCAGTCCTACTACGACATCGAGTACCTGTTCACAGTGCACGAGCAGGCGTTTGACCCCCCGCCCAAAGTCAAGAGCGGCGTCATTCGCTTGGTCCGCAACGACGTCACCGAATTGCCCCACGGCATCACCTTCGCCCACTTCCGACGCGTGGTCAAGGCCGCCTTCGGCCAGCGCCGCAAGACGCTTCGCAACAGCATCAAAAGCGGCGGGTTCGACGCCACGCGCATCCCCGAGCGCTTCCAAGGCCAGCGTGCCGAACAACTCAGCGTGGCCGAGTTCCACGAGCTCGCTGCCGCCCTCCTCGACTGAGCATCAGCCGGCCCTCACTGGGGCTGCAACACGCGCTTCGCGTCCAGCCAAGGTGCGCACGATTCTTTGGTGACGCACAGGCAACACCAATGCGGGGTGGTTGTGACTACTTTTGAGACAAAGGCACTTGAAATGAGCAAGGCCCAGACATTTGGCGAATTCATCATGGACCGGCAAGCGGACTTCCCGTTTGTG
>JBMZAL010000224.1:0-2418 GCA_049611325.1 Flavobacteriales bacterium | reverse complement strand
ATTGCCATGGTCCTCTCGCTTAGCGTTTTTAAGGTTTGCGAAGATAACGTTTCCGGGGCAACTCACGAAGTTTGGCTTGTTACCCCTCTGACGGAGGAACAAACTCCACCCAAGAGATGCGGTTTTCCTCCACCTCACGGACCACGAAAGAGAGGCCATCCAGCTCGATGAGGGCGCCCTGTTGGGGGATGTCTCCGGCGGCATCGAGGAGCAAGCCGCCGAGCGTGTCGTAGTGGTCGGCTTCAGGCAAGTTCCATCCGTGGAGTTCATTGAGCACGCGAATTTCACGTCGCGCGGGCACCCGCCACACCCCATCTCCAAGCTCGTGTTCCACCGCTTCGGCGTCGTCGTGTTCGTCGTCGATTTCTCCGAGGAGTTCTTCCACGATGTCCTCCATGGTCAGGATGCCTGCCGTGCCGCCAAACTCATCGACGACGACCGCAAGGTGGCGGCGTCGCTTCAGGAATTGACGCAGCAATTCGTCTCCAGCCATGGGCTCTGGGACCACAAACGTGGGCAGCAAGATGGACCGAAGGGATTCGGGGCGGTCAAACAAATCCTTGGCGTGAACGTACCCCACGATGTGGTCGATGTCGCCCTTGTACACGACCAGTTTCGAGAAGCCCGATTGTGAGAAGGTGTCTTGCAAGGCTTCCACGGAGGTGTCGATTTCGACGCCACTGACTTCGTTGCGTGGGACCATGCTGTCCCGGGCTTGGATGCTCGGCAAATCGAGTGCATTCTGCAAGATTTGCAGCTCGTGCTCCAACTCCTGCTCGGGCTCCATCCTTCCGCTCAGTCCCTTCAAGAAATGATCCAGGTCGCTGACCCCGAGTGACTCCACCGAGACTTGAACCTGACCGCCCACAAAGGGACGGAGCAGCGTTTTGCTCAACATCATCACGATCCATGCAGGCAGGGCAAGCACCGCCACCACCAACAACAGGGGGTAGGCCATGACGTGCAGCCACACGTTGGGAGAGGCGTGGAAGAGGGATTTGGGCATGAATTCAGCAAGCACCAACACCACAGCGGTGGTGATCAGCGTTTGCGTGGCCAGCACCAACATGGGCTGGGTGGCCTCTTGCCATCCCGAGACCCCAAACAGCCATTCGCTGATGAGCGAACCCGATTCCATGCCACAAATGACCAAGGCCAAGTTGTTGCCGACCAGCATGGACGCGATGAACAACTGAGGACGGTTGGAGAGGGCTGCAATGACTTTGCCGCGAAGGGAGGATTGCGCATTGAGCTCCGTTTGAAGCCTGCTGGACGCCACAAAGGCCATCTCCATGCCCGAGAAAAAGGCAGAAGCCAGCAGCGACAGGGTAAGAATCAGAATCGAACTCGAAGGGTCAGGGTCCATGCAGGAGGGGTAGCGTTCTTCGAAAGATAAGTCAGAGCGTCAATCGGGTTTCGTCATGCGCAAACGAAACGCGCGTCGCACGCCGTACCAGAGCCACGAAATGCATGGGAACAAGCCCAAGGTCCAACGCGTCAGGTCTTCGGTCCACCACAAGCAGAGGACATAGAGGGTTGTGGCCATGGAGGCCACAAGCCAGAAGAGTTCCGCGGCGCGCGCGGTCTTGTAGGGCATGGGACTTTGTTCAGAGGACATGTGGCAAAGATGGGGTTTAGCGCTCTTCTGCGGTGGTGTCGTCCATGCCCAGGTCAAAGGACCCCGTCGGCGACAGGATTTCATAACGCTCAAAGCGGCTGTCTGAGGTGAGCCCACGGCCGCGGAGCACGCCTTGGGCACTGTGAATGGCCACAGGGCGATCTGTGCGGACCAAATCGGAATCGTGCGACCAAATCAGGTGCTCTGTTTCCAGGCGCTCCCCTTCTTCGTTGACCAGGATCACCTCTTCCCACGCTTCGAGTCGCCCGGCTTCGTCGTCGTAGGTGCCGCGCACCGCGGAAAGCTTGGCGTTGTGCTTCGCTTGGGTGCCTCCGATGTACAAGGTGAATCCGCCGTCCACATGCCACACATCCGGGGTTTCCTCCGCGGATTCAGACGATTCCCAACGCTCCAATTTGGAAGCCTCGAGCGACTGGACCACGCGTCCGCGTTCGGTGTATTCGAAGTAGCCATCGAGTACGACCTGAGAGGGGCGCATGTCTGGCATGGCATCGTGGGTGGTTTCAGCCTCAGGGGAGGGGCCACAAGCCATGAGCAAGGCATACAACGAGAAAACCGCCCATCCCCCGAGGGGTGGGCGGTTTCCAGCATGTTGCGTTGCGTGCCGCAAGGCCATCAGCGCACGCGAATCGTGGTGGTCTCCCCAGAGCAAGGGCACCCGGGTTTGTTGGGAACCGTGAAGGATCCACCCGCTTGCTTGCCGTAGGTGAAGATGTCATCCACCGTGGGGAACTGCTTGGCCATGTTGGCCATTTTCTTGCTGGCCTTCTCGGCGAGTT
>JBMZAL010000223.1:0-2420 GCA_049611325.1 Flavobacteriales bacterium | reverse complement strand
AACGTCTGCCTTGCCTTGACGCACAACAACGTCGTGCTCAAAATGTGCGCTGAACGCCCCATCTCGTGTCACAATGGTCCAGCCGTCTTCGGCTTGTCCCACTTCGCGGGTGCCTAGGTTGATCATGGGTTCAATGGCCAAGACCATGCCATCCATCAACTTGGGTCCGTTTCCACGGCGACCGTAGTTGGGCACTTCAGGAGCCTCGTGGAGGTCCTTGCCCAAGCCGTGTCCCACAAGCTCGCGTACCACCCCGTAACCGAGGCTTTCTGCATGCTGTTGACAGGCAAAACCAATGTCGCCAATGCGCTTGCCAACCACCGCCTGCTCAATCGCCAAGTCCAAGCATTTCTTGGTGGCTTCAAGCAGGTTGTGCACTTCTGGAGAGACTTCCCCCACCTCAAAGGTGTAGGCACTGTCCCCGTAGAAGCCGTTCATCAACACCCCACAATCCACCGACACAATGTCTCCGTCTTGGAGGGGTGTGTCGTTGGGGATGCCATGCACCACGGCTTCGTTGACTGACGTGCACAACGAGTTGGGAAATCCCCCATACCCTTTGAAGCCAGGCTCCGCACCGTGGTCGCGAATGAACTCCTCCGCAACCGCATCGAGATCGAGCGTAGTCACACCCGGTTCAATCCGGGCAGCGACTTGCGCCAACGTTCTCCCAACAAGCAAAGAACTCAACCGAATGAGTTCGACCTCTTCGTCCGTTTTGATCCGGACTCGTCGACCCAAACTCATTCGAAAATCAGCCAGCGATGCCTCCCACAGGTGACTGTGGGCGACCGCGCATTTTTCCACTCTTCATCAAACCGTCGTAGCGACGAGAGAGCAAGTAGCTCTCGATTTGCTGAAGGGTATCCAAAATCACCCCCACCATGATCAAGAGGGAAGTCCCTCCAAAGAAGATGGCAAAGGTCTGTGCTTTCGTCAATCCAAGCTGGAACACGATGGCGGGCAACACCGCAATCAGTCCCAGGAAGATGGCGCCCGGCAAAGTGATGCGTGACAACACCTCGTCCAAGAACTCCGCTGTAGGACGTCCAGGCTTCACACCGGGCACGAAGCTGTTCTGACGCTTCAAGTCATCCGCCATTTGGTTGGGGTTGACCGTGATCGCGGTGTAGAAGTAGGTGAACACCACAATCATCAAGAAGAACAACACGTTGTACCAAAGGCCGTTGAAATCGCTCAACGACTGAAGCACCTCGCTGCCTTGGAAGGACTCGCTTTGGGTCAGGTACAAAGGCACGAACATGATCGCTTGGGCGAAGATGATTGGCATGACGCCAGAGCTGTTCACTTTCAAAGGAATGAAGCTGCGTGCGCCTTCTCCTGTCGGAAGGGCGCTGCCACCCTGCTGCATTTTGGCCATTTGCACAGGCACCTTGCGAAGGGCCTGAACCAACGCCACGCTGGCGCCGATGACGATGAGCAAGAATGCCAACTCCACCAAAAAGAAGAACAACGTGGTGTCGGGGTGGGCAAATTCTTGAACAATGGCTTGCGGGAAGGTCGCGATGATGCCAATCATGATCAACAGCGAAATGCCGTTGCCCACGCCCTTGTCAGTGATGCGCTCACCGAGCCACATGATGAGCAGCGTGCTGCACGTCAAAATGGTCACGGCGGAGAACCACCAAAAAGCACCTGGATTCTGAACCACACCAGGCACGCTCACCACGGAAGAGGCGAGGTAACCGGGGGCCTGAACCAACGTGATGGCGATGGTCAAGAAACGCGTCCACTGGTTGATCTTGTTGCGTCCGCTCTCCCCTTCCTTCTGAAGCTTCTGAACAGCGGGAACCGCAATGCTCAAGAGCTGGATGATGATGGAAGCCGAGATGTACGGCATGATGCCGAGCGCGAAAATGGAGGCACGTGTGAACGCACCACCCGTGAAGAGCGACAAGATGTCACCCAAACCGCCTGAACCGAGTTGGCTCATCTGCTCTGCCAAGACATCACTGTTCACACCTGGGAGCACGATGAACGAGCCCAAGCGGTACACCAAAATCAAGCCAAGCGTCACGCCCAACTTTTGGCGCAACTCCTCGTGGCGCCAAATGTCACCAAGTTTTTGGAAGAACCTCATTTTGCGTGGCGGTCAATCGTCGAGCACTTCCCGCCCGCGCCTTCAATGGCTGCAGAGGCAGTCTTGCTAAACTGGTGAGCAGAAACTTCCACGCCCGCGGTCAATTCGCCGCGTCCGAGGATTTTCACGAGATCGTGCTTGTTGGCCAAACCGTTGGCCACGAGGTCTGCAGGTGAAACAGCCTTGAGGCCGGTCTTCTCCACAAGCGCCTGGATGGTGTCAAGGTTGATGCCCTTGTACTCCACGCGGTTGGGGTTCTTGAAGCCAAACTTGGGAACGCGACGCTGCAAAGGCATCTGTCCACCTTCAAATCCAATCT
>JBMZAL010000222.1:0-2428 GCA_049611325.1 Flavobacteriales bacterium | reverse complement strand
ACGTGTTCATGGCGTTCAGGGTGAAGGGAATCCACCACGTCCACCTCGGCTGCTGCCGCTGCTGCGACCGCTGCTGCTGCCCGAGGATCGGCCCGAGCTGGGTCGGGTGCTCGGGCGAGAGCCTGAGCTGCGCGACGACCCTGAAGAAGAGCCTGACCAGCTGCTGTTCCGCGAGGAGCTGTTTCTCGTGGAAGAAGGGCGGGTGGTGGTCCGTGATGAATTGGAGGTTCCGTAAGAGGAACGCCCCGAGTTGCTTCCTGAACCATAGGAGGAACGTCCATTGGATGCAGGCGTCGTGCGTGCGGGATTGGGGTAGGTCGGTGACGTCGGGGCTGTGCGTGCCTCGCGGGCTGTGCGAGATGCCGCCTTGCTTTCCATGGCGTCGATGCCACGCCAGATGGTCATGGGTGCCGCGGGCGTTCCACCTTCAACCTCCACCTCGTCCACCTTGT
Source organism: Flavobacteriales bacterium (assembly GCA_049611325.1). GTDB lineage: Bacteria > Bacteroidota > Bacteroidia > Flavobacteriales_D > Sanyastnellaceae > UBA11663. Next base: position 1,976 of record JBMZAL010000222.1, on the reverse strand, counting down.
TGGTCAACAAACGGCCTCCGCCACCATTGGAGTTGATGGACGATGAGGTCCAAATGGGGGTCCGAGGTGCCACAACCACGGTGTTCACGTCGAAGACATCTCCGCCTCCCCATGCGTTGCCCCAGTTGTTGCCGCCGCCATACCATCCGCCCGCTCCATAGGGGTTGTAAGGATTGTAGCTGTTGAAGCCGTAGGGGCTGTAGCCATAGGGGTTCATGCCCCAGCTGTTTCCCCAGCCATTGCCAAAGCTCCCGCCCATGTAGGGATTGACACCCCACGCGCTCGAGCCCCAGCCCAGGTTGCCCATGGGGCTGCCGTAGGGGTTGTAAGGGTCGTAAAATCCAGGGTTGTAGGCGCTGTACCCTCCGTAGAAGCTGCTTCCCCAAGGATCGTAGGGGTTGGGCCCAAACCCGGCCGCTCCGTATGGGGTCATGTAGCCGCGCAACATGGAACGGCCGCGCAAGCTCTGAGGCACGTAGCCAAAGCTGCTTTGGAACGCGTCGCCACCTCGGGAGTCACGGGGCGCGTAGTCACCGCCTGCCGCATCGTAACCTGCCTGCTCGTAGGCGTAGGCAAGGTATTCGGCGTCGGTGATGAATTCCTCCCCACGCTCAAGGTACAGCTCGTCATCTTCGAGGCTTGCCGTGCGCTGCATGAGGCTGCCACATCCGGGGGTCGTCACCAGAAGGAGAAGGGCCAACGGGGTCGCGAAGGACCAGGTGCGAAGGGAAGGAGCGTGCGTGTTCATGTGCCGTGGTTCAAGGTACTACATTCCGTAATTTTGCGTGACTTTCAGCGTCTCCAACCCCTACACGCATAAACCATACCAAAAATGGCCAGCAAGCTCACTTCCCGCGAAGAAGACTACAGCAAATGGTACAACGAGCTCGTTGTGCAGGCGGACCTCGCCCAGCACAGCGACGTGAAGGGGTGCATGGTCATCAAGCCGTACGGATTTGCGATTTGGGAACGGATGAAGGACGTGCTCGACGGCATGTTCAAAGACACCGGCCACGTCAACGCGTACTTCCCGCTGTTCATCCCCAAGAGCTACCTCAGCAAGGAGGCCGCCCACGTGGAGGGCTTCGCGAAGGAATGCGCGGTGGTGACGCACTACCGCCTCAAGAACGACCCCAACGGCGAGGGTGTGGTGGTGGATCCGGACGCGCGTTTGGAAGAGGAACTCATCGTTCGCCCCACGTCGGAGACCATCATTTGGAACACCTACAAGAACTGGATTCAGAGCTACCGCGACTTGCCGTTGCTCGTGAACCAGTGGGCCAACGTGGTGCGCTGGGAAATGCGCACACGCCTTTTCTTGCGCACGGCTGAATTCCTCTGGCAGGAAGGCCACACGGCCCACGCCACGAAGGACGAGGCCGTGGAAGAAGCCAAGAAGATGCTCGAAGTCTACGCGGACTTCGCGGAGAACTTCATGGCGATGCCCGTCATCAAGGGCGTGAAGACCGAGAGCGAGCGCTTCGCGGGCGCCGAGGACACCTACTGCATCGAAGCCCTCATGCAAGACGGCAAGGCTTTGCAGGCCGGAACCTCCCACTTCTTGGGCCAAAACTTCGCCAAGGCTTTCGACGTCACGTTCGCCGACAAGGAAGGAGGGAAGTCGCACGTTTGGGCCACCTCGTGGGGTGTCAGCACCCGTTTGATGGGTGCACTCATCATGACCCACAGCGACGACCAGGGCCTCGTCCTTCCTCCCAAGCTCGCCCCCATTGAAGTCGTCATCGTCCCCATCTACAAGGGGCAAGACCAAATGGAAGAGATCGTCGCCAAGTGTCAAGTCGTCGCCGACGAGCTCAAGGCTGCGGGCATTCGCGTCAAGCTCGACGACGACGACACGAAGCGCAGCGGTTGGAAGTTCGCCGAGTACGAACTCAAGGGCGTGCCCCTGCGCATCGCCATGGGACCGCGTGATCTCGAGAAAGGCACCTGCGAGCTCGCCCGTCGCGACACCAAGA
>JBMZAL010000221.1:0-2428 GCA_049611325.1 Flavobacteriales bacterium | reverse complement strand
CCTGCGCAACGACCGCCTGGACCACCCCTTCCCTGCCAACCTGGACTTGTACGTCGGCAACTTGAACGACGACCCGATCACCCTGGAGCGCTGGACCCACACCCCCGAGGTGGATGAACGGCATCCTCAGCCCCTTTCTCGGGGAGAATTCACCTACCTCAGAAACGAGGAGGGCTTGAACACCCGACTGGGATTGGGTTGGCGCGACAGCAGCATTGTGGCCATCGACACGGTGGTGCGCTACCGAACCTTCACCCAACTCCGCGACGCCTTGGTCCTTCCTGTGCCAACGACGAATGCAATCGTCCACGGTGAAACCCTGTGGGTGGCCACCGAGCGGGCAGGCCAAACCAACGTGTTGCCTCTCCCGATGCCCGAGGTGTCTCAAATTCACTTGCAACCTTCCGTGGTCACAGAAGCCGACACCGAGACCCTTCCCTACCCCACCGAATTGCCCGATTGGTCTCGGTCCTGGAACGACCGGCAGATCGACTACAGGAACTACGTGTTTGAACGCGAAAAAAACACCGTTGCTCCGGACACGGTCGCGGGTGCCGATGAGGAAGAACAGGTGAAAGAGTGGGGGCGTCTTACCCCAAGGAATTACCGTTTGAACTACGCGTTGGACAAGCTCCAAACACAACTGAACAACACTTTTGGCACGTCCTTCTATCAGCCGTACAACGGGCAGGTGAACGCACAGCCAGGACTGGGCAATGCCACGGAAATCCGCATCAGTGATGTGATGGACGACCGCCACATTGTCGGCGGCTACACCATTCCGGTGAACCTGTCGAACACCTTCTTTGGGCTGGCGTTTTTGAACTTGGAGGGACAGGTGGACAAAGAAATCTCGTTCCAACGCCAATCGAGCGCGCGCCTCGATGCCGGCACCGGCCAACTCGTGGAAACAGCCACGCACCTGTTGCGAAGGGAGTGGCGTTGGGCCTTTGATGAGGTTCGCAGCCTGCGCTGGGGACTGGCCGCCCGCTTCAACCGGGATGTCATTCAGGGAACGGATTTGTTCTCCTTGACCGCCGACAACAACACTGGCGAACAACTCGGGCTGCAGGTCGCGTGGGTGCATGACGACACCCGAAGCCCACGGCTCAACATCCACCATGGATTCCGTGCCCGGGTGTGGGCCGAGTATTTCGTCGACGGCGTGGGCACGGCGACCAATGCAGCCAGCGGACTGACCACCCCGGAACAGGGATGGTCGTTTGGCACGGTCGGCTTCGACGCCCGCAGGTACATTCCCCTGGTTGGACCCAGCATCCTCGCGTTGCGCATGGCCGGAGACTGGTCCATTGGCCAAAAGAAATTGCTCCACATGCTCGGCGGCACGGACAACAGCTTGTCCCTCGCAGGCAATGCCAACACGCCTGTGGACCCTGACATCCCCTACACCTACCAGGCGCGCATCACCCCGTTGCGGGGATTCCAAAACAACGTGCGCAACGGCGCCAATGTCGCCGTGGCCAACGCCGAAATCCGCTTTCCCTTCTTCTTCAACAGTGCAGGCAAGTCGGATTTCCTGAAGCATCTGCAAGCGGTGGCCTTTGCCGATGTCGGGGCGGCTTGGACAGGGCTGCACCCCTACACCGACGACAACACCTTCAACTTCGTCACCGTGGAGGCCAACCCCATCACGGTCACCGTGAACAACAACCGCGAACCGATTTTGTACGACCTCGGATTTGGACTGAGGTCCCGGTTCTTGGGCTACTGGCTCGCGGCAGATTGGGCCTACGGCGTGGACGATGGCATCACCTTGCCCCGCCGTTTTACCTTGTCCCTGAACTTCGATTTCTGACCCATGCCACTCGACCCCCTCACCCTGCTCACCCTGTTGGCCATCGGCCTGTTTGCCGGCATTGCCTCCGGCTTTGTCGGCGTGGGAGGCGGCCTCATTCTCGTGCCTGCCATGATGGCGTTTCTGGGGTTGGGGCAACACGCTGCGCAGGGCACGAGCTTGGCCATGATGCTTCCCCCTGTGGGCATCCTCGCCGTCATGCAGTACCACCGGGCCGGCGAAGTGCATTGGTCCTTTGCGGCAGTCCTGTGCGTGACGTTTGTCGCAGGTGCGTGGGCGGGGTCCAAATGGAGTCTGAAACTTTCTGAAGCGTGGGTCAAACTCGTGTTTGGCGCCGTCATGCTGTACGCCTCCTGCCGGATGCTCTACACCGCCTGGTCCCAACTCAAACCCACCCTGTTTCCATGACCCTTCAATCGCGCATCCAATCGTTGTCGGAGACGTTTCATCCGGAGTGGGTTGCCCTCCGCCGCCACCTTCATGCCCATCCTGAACTTTCGTTCCAAGAGCATGAAACCATGGCCTTTGTGTCCAAGCAGCTCACCGCGTGGGGTGTGGAACACCAAACCCACGTGACGGACACTGGCATCGTGGCCCACGTGAAAGGAACGG
>JBMZAL010000220.1:0-2435 GCA_049611325.1 Flavobacteriales bacterium | reverse complement strand
CGCATTCGAGTGCCTGCCCCGTTTCAGGGCATCGGCCAGGCGCGTATCTTGCGGCGTCTCTCGCCGTAAACCTCGCCTGTCGGCAAAGTAACGTCGAGACGCGCGACTTCGTATTGGAATGAGCACGGTCAACCGCCACAAAATTCTCAACGACCCCGTCTACGGGTTTGTGACCCTGCGCCACGAGCGGGCCTTCGACCTGATGGACCACCGGTACATGCAGCGCTTGCGCCGCATTTCGCAGTTGGGGCTCTCTCATTTGGTCTACCCCGGGGCCGTGCACAACCGCTTTCACCATGCCGTGGGCTGCATGCACCTCATGCAAGAGGCCATCGACAGCCTGCGCAACAAGGGCGTGGCCATCACCGAAGCGGAGGCCGAGGCGGCGTGCTTGGCCATCCTCTTGCACGACGTGGGCCACGGTCCTTTCAGCCATGCGTTGGAACACAGCATCGTGAAGGGCGTGCACCACGAAGACGTCAGCGCCTTGATCATGGGCCGCTTGAACGACGAGATGGGTGGCGCCTTGGATTTGGCCATGGAAATCTTCAACGACCACCATCCCAAGCCCTTCCTCCACCAGCTGGTCAGCAGCCAACTCGACATGGACCGCCTGGATTACCTCGCGCGAGACAGCTTCTACAGCGGCGTCACCGAGGGCAAGGTGGGCAGCGAGCGCATTCTGAAAATGTTGAATGTCGTGGACGGCCAACTCTGCATCGAAGAGAAGGCGATCTACTCCATTGAGAAGTTCATTGTGGCGCGTCGCCTGATGTATTGGCAAGTGTACCTGCACCGCACCGTCTTGAGCGCAGAGCACATGTTGATGCTCGTGCTCAACCGTGCGAAGCACCTCGCACGCCAAGGGGTTGCCGTGTTCGCCTCCCCTGCGCTGTCCTTGTTCCTGCACGACGACCTCGACCGGGCCAAATTCCTCGCCGACCCCGATGTCCTCGAACGCTTCTGCGAGCTGGACGACAGCGACATTTTTGTGGCCATGAAATCGTGGCGGCACCACGAGGACCGCGTGCTTGCCTTGCTGAGCCAACGGCTGCTGGACCGCGGCCTGTTTCGCATTGAACTGAGGCCCGAGCCGTTCTCGGAAGCCGACGTGGCGGAACGTGTAGACGCCACCGCGGCTGCGCTCGACTTCACCCAAGAAGAAGCGCAGTATTTGGTCAGCAACGCCCGCATCGACAACAAAGCCTACGTCCCCAAGGGCATCCACGTCCTCTACAAGGACGGCTCCGTGCGCGACTTCGCAGAGGCCAACGACCACCTGCACATGCAAATGCTCAGCAGGCCCGTGGAAAAGAGCTTTCTCTGCTATCCCAAAGAATTGAAGGTTCCCCAAAGAGGGGCCTGACACATCCATCCCAAGGACCCAATGGCCCTTGGGATGAATCCGTCAATCGGGGGTGATTTCTTCCCCCAGCGCGTTGTGGATGTGGTACTCGAGGATCTCCAAATTGGAATTGGATTCGATGTCGAGCTTGATGTCCAAGGACTTCTGCCACTGCCGACGAATGGACTTCCACCAGCCCTGCGTGAGGTAGGCTTCCAACATGGGGTGCACCATCAGCGTCATGCGCTTTCGGTTTTCCCCCTCCGCGAGGTATTTCAAGGCGGACTCGATGCGCTCGGTGATGAGGATGCTCGCCTCCACCTTGCCCGAGCCGTTGCAGGCCGGACAGGCGTCTTGCGTCGCCACTTCCGCCACGTCCCGAACGCGTTGCCGCGTCATTTCCATCACCCCAAAACGACTTGGCGTCGAGATGTTGTGCTTGGCCTTGTCCCGCTTCATGGCGGCGCGCATGGCGTCTGTGAGCTGCTTGTTGTGCTCGCGCTTGGCCATGTCGATGAAGTCGATGGCGATGATGCCGCCAATGTCCCGCAAACGAAGCAGCCGCGCGATTTCCTCCACGACGTCGAGGTTGGTGATGAGGGCGTTTTCCTCTTGGCTTGAAGCGCCTTTCTTCCGTCCGCCGCTGTTCACGTCGATGACGTGCATGGCTTCCGTTTGCTCAAGGACCAAGTAGGAGCCGCTCCGCAAATTCACCTGGCGTCCGAAGGCCGCCTTGATTTGGCGATGAATGGACATGTTGTTGAACAGGTCTTTCACCCGGCTCAACTTCACCATGCTCTCGTCGCCGCTGCCGCTGCCGACCAAAAACTCCTTGACCTCATCTGCGACCCGGGGGTCGTTGACGTGGATGGTTTTGCAGTCGGGCGTCATGACGTCGCGCATCACCACGCTCACCTTGTTCACCTCCCCCAGCACGCGCTTGCCGGGTTTGGCGTTTTTCAAGTTTTCATACAGCTTCTTCCACCGCAACACGAGGTCTTCGAGGTCGCTGTGCAAGTCGGCCGAGCCTTTGTTTTCCGCCACCGTCCGAACGATGATGCCGAAACCCGGAGGCTGGATGCTTTGCATG
>JBMZAL010000219.1:0-2447 GCA_049611325.1 Flavobacteriales bacterium | reverse complement strand
CGTCACTTCCATCATCAATGATGAGGCATTCAAAATCACTAAGCGTCTGCCTTTGTACACTGATCAAACACCGCTCGATGGTATGGCTTCGATTGAAAAAGGGGATGATTACTGAAACCCGTTTCATGGTTGAATGAGCTTATGGCAGGACATCGTCCACTGCTGGGGTGAGTGAATCCGGGCACGCTCATGACTTGTTTTGCCCATTTCCGTTTGGGCGTATTCGGGTAGGTTCATGAATGCGTTGAGTGCTTCGTCTAATTTTCCCTGGTCAAATACGTATGCGTTTTTACCGCCATTGGCAAAGGAAGTTGCAGCTCCGACCGCACGGCTGGCCAGCAGCGGCAATCCCGCAATGGCCATCTCATGCAGCACCACACCCCAAGGCTCCTTTTTGCTGGGCATGACGAAGGCTGCGGCATCGACGAGGTGTGGGGTCAATTCATGCGGTTGCAAAAAGCCGTGGTGGATGATTTTGGGGTGAATCATGCGCTCCTCCCACAAATCGCCGGTCCCAATGCAATGAAGTTCCCATTCCGGGAAATCGTCTGAAAGTGAGGCGAAGGCCGACCAAAGCTCCTGCACGCCCTTCACGGGCAAGTAGCGTCCGATGTAGAGGAGTTTTTTGGCGGGCTCTCGATTTTTGCGTGCTTCCCATACTTTGAGGAAGGGCTCTGGATCAGCACAGTAAAAGCCGGTCGCGGTGTGCTCATCTGAAAACCCCAGTTTTCGTGCGAACGGCAGCTGTGGCTCGCCCGGCACCCACACGCGGTTGAAATGCCGCCGGATGTAAAAGGGGGAAGTCCAGACCGCGAGGCGCTGTTTCAGGGAACCAATCCACCAGTTGTCGAAGGTCAACACGACGGGGATTTTCGGACGCCAATGCCGGGCGATGCGGTTGTAATCCGAATCCATCCACCCCGAGCACACTAGGGCAGTCGGGTTGAAGTCGGCGACCGCTTTTTCCAAGGCGCCTCGATCCAGTCCGGATTTGTTGATCAGTTCGTATTCGTCCGTCGACTCAAACTCAAACGGAGCCTCCGGATTGACGGGCCAGTGGATGATTTGCACGGCCTCAACCCATTCCCCCCTGCCGAGTTCTTTGACACAGGCGAGGAAATACCCCGCTAATTCCGAGTACAAAAAGAGAATGCGGTGGGATCCTTTAGCCGTCATGCCGCATCGAGGTTCAAAACGGTGTCACACTGTTGAGCCAATTCCTTGTCATGCGTGACCAGGATGACGTTGCATCCGACTTGTGCACGTTCTTTCAGCAGTTGAAACACCACGTCCCGCAGCACGCTGTCCAAAGCGCTCGTGGCCTCGTCCAAGATGAGGACGGGACGGTCGACTTGCAGGGCGCGCAGCAATGCCAGCCGCTGTTGTTGGCCTCCACTCAAGTTGCTGCCTCCTTCTTGCAGTTCGAATTGCAACGGGTCGCCCCCGAGGCATTCACCTAGCTGCAGGTGTTCAACCAACTCGAGGACCTTATCCTCATTTACAGTCGCATCGGGCACGCGCAGGGTAAGGTTGTCCCGGACCGTGCCTTGGAATAAGAACGGTTGCTGGCTCAGGTAACCCACATTCAAAATCCAGTCCTGGATGGACACGTCTGAACCCAAATCTTGGAGCTGTGAGCCCGACGATTGAATGGAAATGGTGCCTGCACTCGGTCGGTGCAGGCAAAGCAGCGCACTGATGAGGGTGCTTTTGCCGGACCCCGAAGCGCCGACGATGCCGTGAACCTTTCCGTGTTGGAAGGCGTGGGCAAGATCTTTGAGCACCGGCTGTTCAAGGGCCTCGTACCCCAGTGTGAGACCCGTTACGTGGATGTCAACCTGCGTAGCGGTTGTTGCTGCGTTGCTTGTTTTCTCCTGCCCGGTTTCACGGCCTGAATGACCCGTTTCCATGGCCTCCAAGACGTGGGCAAACGTCCGCATTTGCATCACGGCGCTGTTGAGCCGGCTCATGGAAGGCATGATGCGGTAGGCACTGATGGCCATGAAGGTCAATAATTCAAGGAAACCGGCTTGGGGTGTTCCTTGCATCAACGCGATGATGATGGAGCCGGCGACGGCAGTTACGGCCAGCACTTCGTACAATTTGGACGGGCTGACCTGAAGCACCGTGGTGTTGCTTTGTATGCGGAAGATCCGCTTCCGGTCCTTCAAGTAGGCATCGCGAACCGCATCCGAAGCTCGAAACGTAATGACTTCGAGAAAGCCGCGGATGGCATTGGTGATGAGGGAATTCGTGTGCGGTTCCAGCTGCTTCAGTGAGCGGCTGTAGCGCGCGAGCCGTTGCTTGGTCAGCGTGCGAATGATGGTTGCACCGGTCAGGATCAACCCCGCAATACTGAGAAAGACGATGGGGTTGTAAAACAACAGCCCGACGGCAATCAGGGAAATGACGGTGACCTCGCTGATGATGAGTACCCCACCGACCAT
>JBMZAL010000218.1:0-2458 GCA_049611325.1 Flavobacteriales bacterium | reverse complement strand
CACTGACCCCGATGCAGACAACTACAGCCCCGATGCAACCCAAGACAGCGGCACCTGCCTCTTCTTGGGATGTACTGTTTCTGTGGCCTGCAACTACGACGAAACCGCCAACTCCGATGACGGAAGCTGCGAGTACGAAAGCTGTGCTGGGTGTTTGAACCCCATTGCGTGCAACTACGACCCTGAAGCCGTGCTTTCAGGTGACTGCGAATTTCCGGACAACGGATACGATTGCGAGGGCAACTGCCTTGCCGACACCGATGGTGACGGCGTTTGCGATCCGTTTGAGGTGTTGGGCTGCACCAACCCCGACGCAGTCAACTTCGACAGCGATGCCACAGACGACGACGGATCGTGCTTCATCTTGACCGAAGGCTGCATCGACCCCTCTGCGTGCAACTACGACGAGGGGGCCAACACCGACGACGGTTCATGCGAATTCACTTCTTGTGCTGGCTGTTTGAACGAAAGTGCGTGCAACTACGACCCCACGGCCATTTATCCGGCGGAGTGCGAATTCCCTGAATACGCCTACAACTGCGACGGGTCGTGCATTGCCGACAACGACGGAGATGGCATTTGCAATCCCTTCGAAGTTCCCGGCTGTACTGCAGCCGACGCTTGCAACTACGACCCCGAGGCCACGGACGACGACGGATCCTGTGATTTCATCACGTGCAATGTCCCTGGCTGCACCAACCCCTTTGCGTGCAACTACGATCCTGAAGCGGTCATCAACGACGGCTCTTGTGACTTCCTGAGCTGTTTGTCCTTCGGTTGCACCAACCCTGCCGCCTGCAACTATGACCCTGACGCCACCTACAACGATGGCTCCTGTGAATACGCCACGTGTGCAGGTTGCACCAACCCGCTCGCATGTGACTACGACCCCGACGCCACCATTGCCGCGGGCTGCATGGATTACTCCTCCTGCTACGGCTGTACCGACGCCGAGGCTTCCAACTTCGATGCAGACGCCACATTTGACGACGGCTCATGCCAATTCCCCGGCTGTACCGTGGTCGGCGCGTGCAACTACGACGAGACTGCCAACTTCAACGATGGCTCCTGTGATTTCTTCTCTTGTCTAACCGAGGGATGTTTGGTCGAAACGGCCTGCAACTATGACCCTGATGCTCAACTCCCTGGCGAGTGTGAATACCCCGACGCTGGCTACGACTGCGATGGCAACTGTTTGCTCGATTCTGACGGAGATGGCGTGTGTGACCAATTTGAGATTTCAGGATGCACCGATGCCACCGCCCTCAACTTTGACGTTGATGCCACGGAAGACAACGGTTCCTGCATTCTCCCCGTGGAAGGTTGCACAGACAGCGCGGCGTGCAACTACGACGTGACAGCCAACGTGGACAACGGATCCTGTGAGTTCGATTCATGCGTGGGCTGTTTGGCTCCCGCGGCGTGCAACTACGCCGAAAACGCGATTTACCCCGGGGAATGTGAATACCCGGAATCTGGATACGATTGTGACGGAAACTGCTTGAGCGACTTTGACGGAGACGGCGTATGCGACCCCTTTGAAGTGTTGGGTTGTGACGACCCCAACTCCATCAACTTTGACCCCAACGCCACGCAGGACGATGGTTCGTGCATCCCCATTGTGGAGGGATGTACCAATGCAGACGCGTGCAACTACAACGCGGATGCCAACGTGGATGATGGCAGCTGTGACTTTGAAAGCTGCGTCGGCTGTTTGAGCCCTACGGCTTGCAACTACGACCCTGATGCCACTGTCGCTGGTGAGTGTGTTTTCCCAGAGCTCGGTTACGACTGTAATGGGGAGTGCTTGGAAGATTCTGATGGAGATGGCATTTGCGACCTCTTCGAAGTGGCCGGCTGTACCGACCCTGAGGCTTGCAACTACGACCCTGAAGCCACCGACGACAATGGTTCTTGTTTCACTGCCCTCGACGGATACGATTGTGAAGGCAACTGCTTGAGCGACCAAGACAACGACGGCATTTGTGACCCCTTTGAATTGCCTCCAGTGTTGGAGATTCCAGCAGACACCCTTGCGGAATGTGGCTCTGTGCTGCCTTCTGCCACCGCATCTGGCGGATGCTCAGAGCCCGTCATCACCTTTGAAGACGAGGTGCTTCCTGGAAACTGCGAGGGCAACTACACCGTGTTCCGGACATGGACGGCCACAGACAATTGCGGCAACAGTTCTTCACGGACACAAACCATCTTGTTCCAAGACACGACGGCGCCAGAATTGACGGCTCCTGCAGACTACACAGTCGAGTGCTCTGACGAGCTCGTGTTGGCCGATGCCTCTGCAACCGACCTCTGCAGTTCGTTCGACATTGAAGAAACTTCGGTCACCACACCAGGTGACGCAGCAGGGAACTACGTGATCGTACGCACGTTCACCGCCACCGACGATTGCGGCAACACCTCCTCAGCCACCCAGACCATCACCGTCCAGGACACGACT
>JBMZAL010000217.1:0-2476 GCA_049611325.1 Flavobacteriales bacterium | reverse complement strand
GCGATGGTGAATGCGGTGGGGGCCGAGGCGCTGGTGTGGCACCGCGCGATTGACGCGAGTATTCAGGTCCAGGAGGATGTGGCTGTCCTCAGGGAGTTTGGGGTCGAGGAAGTGTTGTCCAGTGGGGGCGCCCTGCGCGCTGTGGATGGCGTGGCCCAACTCCAAGGCATGATGGCCTCGGGATTGCGGGTCATCGCAGGGGGAGGCGTTCGTCCACAAGACGTCGCGGCGTTGGCAGAAGCCGGCGTGGATGCCGTGCACGCGTCCTGCAGAAAGCCTTCACAAGGCGGGGGCTCCAAGCTGTTTGACACCACCGTGAATTTGGTGGATTACGACTTGGTTTGTGATTTGGTAGATTCTGCAAATGGCTTGTAAAGTTGTTGTTATGAACGTTGGTATAAAGTATTTGTTTGGTTTGTTGGTGTGGGGGATGATTGCGGGATGCGAGATGCCCGACACCCATCCCTTGCCTGCTGGAAAATTGACGGGCCTCGTGCCCTTGCCGCAGGTCGTGGAGCCCCTCGAAGGCGAGGCCAAGGGCCGTGGATTTCGGTGTGAGGGAGCCCTTACTTTGATGTGGCCCGAGGGGTGGGACATGTCGGTCGTGGCCTCGTGGCTGGAGGAGGCGCAACTCTCTTGGGAGAGGACGTCCGAGGAACGCGAGGCGGATTGGATTTGGCGTGCCACGGAGGATGACCTGGGGCAGGAGGGCTACACGCTGACCGTGAAACGCGATCAGGTGACGATGATGGCCGGGGATGCGGAAGCGGCGTTTCGCGCGTGGACGACGCTGCGACAATTGTTGCCCGAGACGTGTGAGCAGGGATGTGCCTCGGGGTTCACACTTCCTGCCATGCACATCGAGGACCAAGCGTACTTGCGTCATCGAGGATTGCTTTTGGACTGCTGCAGGCATTTCATGGAACCTGAATTTGTCAAGGAGGTCATTGAGGTGTTGGCCTTGCAAAAGATGAATGTGCTGCATTGGCATCTGACCGAAGACCAAGGTTGGCGGTTGCCCGTGGAGGCGTACCCCAAACTGACCGAGGTCGGCGCCTACCGCACGGAGGCCGATGGCGAGGTGACGGGGGGCGCATACACTCGAGCGGACATCGAAGACATCGTGGCCTTTGCTGCGGCGCGGCACGTGGAGGTCATCCCGGAAATCGAAATGCCCGGCCATTGTCGCGCGGCGCTGGCGGCGTATCCCTGGCTTGGCTGCACGGGAGACACCCTTCCTGTGCCCTCGAATTGGGGGGTCTTCAAGGACGTGTACTGCGCGGGCAACGATTCAACCATGGCCTTCATGAAGGCCGTCCTGGACGAGGTGTGCACGATGTTTCCCTCGGAGGTGATCCACATCGGAGGCGACGAGGTGCCCAAAGTCCGCTGGGCCGAGTGCCCCAAGTGTCAAGCCAAAATGCGGCGTCTGGGCTTGAAGGATGAGGCGGAGCTTCAAACCGCCTTCATCAACGAAATGGGGGCACATGTTGCCAAGCGCGGCAAGCGCATCATGGGCTGGGATGAAATCCTGGAAGGCGGATTGCCCGAAGGGGCTGTGGTGCAGAGTTGGCGCGGGATGGAAGGGGCCATCGAGGCCACGCACCTGGGGACGGATGCGGTGGTGTCGCCCACGAGCCACTGCTATTTGGATTATCCCTTGCGCTCCACCGATTTGGCGGAGGTCTATTCCTTCGTCCCTGTTCCTCAGGCAGCCAAGGGTCATCCAGGCCAAATCATCGGCGGCGAATGCAACATGTGGACCGAGCGCGCGCCGCAAGAGGCTGTGATGGGGAAGGTGCTTCCACGTGCGACAGGGTTGGCCGAGGTCCTTTGGTCTGGGCCCAAAGTCACCGAAGCAGAGGACGCGTACGAGGGCTTCTTGGATCGGCTGGACGTGCTTGGATTGCGGTGGGCGTTCATGAATGTGCAGCCGGGATTGGAAGGTGTGCCTGTGGACATGGAGGTGCAGCCCGGACGTCGGGGCGACATCGAAGTGACGGTGAACGCGGCCTTGCGCAATGTGGGGGGGCGCGTCCGGTTCGAGTCGTCCTCGGGCGTGGAAGGATCTGCGGTCAACGTAGGAGAATCCCTGACCATTGAAGGCACGGGAACGGTGCAGGTGGACGTGGTCGTCCGAGGTCGGTCCACCGGGGTGACGGAATCCTTTCATGTGGCGGGACACGCCGCCGCCCATCAGCCCCTTGAATTGGGGTACGAGCCGAGTCAGTACTACACGGGCGGCGGACCGCAGGCCTTGGCCGATGGTCGGCGCGGCTCGGAGGACTTCCGAGACGGCGCGTGGCAGGCCATTCAGGGCGAGGACATGGTGTGCACCGTGGATCTGGGAGAGCCCCTTGACATCGCGGCGTTGGAGACCCAATTCTACCTCTATCAGGATGCGTGGATTTTCTTGCCGCGCGCGGTGACGTGGTCGGTGTCGATGGACGGCCAACGGTTTGTCGATTTGCCGGCG
>JBMZAL010000216.1:0-2553 GCA_049611325.1 Flavobacteriales bacterium | reverse complement strand
CCAAGCTGTACCGCGTCAACGGCGGCGGACACGATTGGTTCGGCGCCTTTGGAAACATGGACGTCAACAGTGCGGTGGAGATGTACGACTTCTGGCGTCAGTTCTGCGAGGGTACGGCGGACATCGAGGAGACCTCCACGCCTGAACAATCTCTGTTCAGTCTGAACGGATCAAATGATGTGGTGGCAAAAGAATCGTTTGAATTGCTGGTCGTCGATCTGGCGGGACGCAACGTGTTGCGCCGCCCGGTGCTGAAGGGTCAACAGGTCAACTTGGCATCCCACCAGGGGATTCATTTGATCGTGGGCCGCACGTCCACAGGCATTCAAACCGCCAAAGCATTCTTGGGCGGTACAGCCCAGTGAGGCGATTGTTTCTCTGACTTAAATGCGCTGGAGGGTGGTTCTCCGATGGGGAGAATCCACCCCTCCAGTGTGGTCGATGGCCTGAGGTTCGAACAACACGATCCACGTCTCTTCCTCTGCACAAGGCTTGTGTTCCACCCCGCGTGGCACCACAATCATGTCTCCTTGCCGGACGCGCTCCGTTCGGTCGCGGAAGTGCATGAACAATTCCCCCTTGAACACAAAGAAGAGCTCGTCTTCGTCGTCGTGGGCATGCCACACAAAATCCCCTTGGACCTTTGCAATTTTGACGTCCTGACCGTTCAAAGAGGCCACGACCCTGGGGTGCCAGTGGTCGTCAATCAGGTCAAATTTGGAAGCAAGGTCGATCGGGAGCATGGCAAGAAGCTTTTGAGACGGGCCCGAAGGTACTCCTTCAACCCCGACGAAGTCGCTCCGCAATCAGTTCAGAGGCTGGGGTCGACAAGTAGGGGCGGAGCACCGTGAAAATGTGGCTGAGCCCCTTGTGACGAAGTGCGACGCCCTCGGCCGCGGGGTATTTCTTGTGGGAGAAATCCATCCAGTACCGGCCCAAGACGAGAATGATCTCGGCAACGGCGCCTGAATCATCCTTGTCAAAGGCGAGAAGGCCATGCTCGGCCGCGTGAAGCATGCGGCCTTCCGTCCACTGGTCGAGAAAGTCGTTGACGCCTTGGACGGTGACGAGCACGTCGTCCTCCGGGTTCAGGAGCGCGTTGAAGTCGTCCCGAAGCAAATACCGGAAGTCCCAAATGACATCGTACGACCGGAAGATGCCGTCAATGATGACTTCTGGATCGCCTGAATCGGCCTTCGTGTTCTCCTGCGCGAACACCGTCTGCAACAAGGCGATGTGGGCCGACAGGATGTCTTTTTTGGCCCGGAAGTGGTACCACAAGGTGCCTTCCAAAATGCCCGCTTGTTCTGCTATGGCCGCGGTGGTGACGGCGCCAAACCCACGCTGGTTGAACAGCACAAGGCTCGCAGCCAGAATCTTGTCCCGCGTTTTGTGCGAAAACAAATCCAACGTTCCTGGGGTCAAGAGCCCACTTGTGGCGTCAGTCATGGGTCAGTAGGGGTTTCATTTGGGCAGGCACGCGTGGGTTCATCACGACAAACCAAAGCGGCGGGACCAAACTCAACAAAATGGAAGCCGGATACCCCAGCGGCAGCGTGGGACTTTCTTCATGGCTGTTCAACACCTGGTATTTCTTCGTCGACTTGTAGTGGTGATCGCTGTGGCGGGTCAATTCGTACAACACGATTCGGCCAATGTGGGAGTTGGAATTCCACGAGTGGTGGGGTTGCACGCGCTCGTAGCGACCAGAGTCAAGTTTTTGGCGCAACAAACCGTAGTGTTCGATGTAGTTGATGCTCTCTAGAAACAGGAAGGAGATGACCCCTGCGCCGAGGGCACAGAGCATGATGTCCCAAGAGAACAGGAACCACACCGCTCCCAAGTAAGCAGGCTGAATGAGGTGGTACCAGAGCATGTCGTTCTTGGGGGAAAGGAACGACAACTGCTGACGCTTGAGCAATTGGGCTTGCAGGTGCCACGCGTTGAGGTATTGCTTGGTCACCGACGTCCACCAAAAGCCATACACCGTCTGGTTGTAGCGGGCCGTGGCACCATCTTCCGGCGTGGCCACGTTCATGTGGTGGCCAAAGTTGTGCTCGATGAAGAAGTGCATGTACAGGCAGGGCATGTACAGCAGTTTGCTCATCAGCCGCTCCGGCAAAGAGGCGCGGTGTCCCAATTCGTGGGCAACGTTGATCGCGTTGGTCGCAAGCAAAATGCCGGCCGACAGGAGCAGACCCACCAATTCAAACGTGGCGTAGGTGTGGCTTTGCAGTTGGACAAAGAAGAAGGCCATCAGCCCAAACACCAAGGGGACGTTGGCGTACAGCATCAGATCGAACACCCACATGCGGTTCTTTTCCTCCGCCGTGTCGTGGTCAAGGTTCGTGGCGCTTTCGCCGGCGAGAACGTCGAGAATGGGAAGGACGATGAACGCATAAAAGACGGCGGAATAGGTCCAAATCCCCGTTGATTCGAAGGACACATACGCTGACAGAGGCACGGTGTACGCGAGAAGGTATTTGAGGTCTTTCATGGGCTGAGGTCTTGAATTTGGGTGAATACCCAAACAGCAAACTACAGCCATTTGGG
>JBMZAL010000215.1:0-2565 GCA_049611325.1 Flavobacteriales bacterium | reverse complement strand
ATTCGTCGAGGACGTTGCCTTCGCAGTCGCAAGCGCCGTCAGCGATGCCTTCACCGCCACACACGCCACACTCGTCAAGGACGTTGCCCTCGCAGTCGCAAGCGCCGTCAGCGATGCCTTCACCGCCGCACACGCCGCACTCGTCAAGAACGTTGCCCTCGCAGTCACAAGCGCCATCAGCGATGCCTTCACCGCCGCACACGCCGCACTCGTCGAGGACGTTGCCCTCGCAGTCGCATTCGCCGTCCGCGATGTATTCGCAAGAACCATCGTCATCCGTGGCTTCGTCGTCGTAGTTGCAAGCCATTGCGTCAATGCAACCAGGCGTACCACAAGCGTCGAATTCAAGGACGTCGCGCCACTCGTCAGACTGATCGGCGTTCATGAAGACTTGGAATTGAGCCTGACCGGAGAACGTACCGTCGGTTGTGATTTGGGCCACCAAAATCTTAAGATCCGGACCCGCGAAGGCCACGTGAGACCCTGCAGCATCGGCACCGGGGAAGGGCACAAACCAAGCAGAACCGGTTTGGTCATCCACAGTCACGTTTGAGCCTGCCAAAGGACCTGTGAACTCCACGAAGGGGTCGATGTCGCCGAGGGCAAGACCGGGTTGTTGTGCTGCTGGAGCCAACGCGTCCTCTGCGCCAATGGTCAAGAAGCTGTCAAAGGCCATGTCTGGAAAAACAGCCACAAACGCTGGGTTGAGCCCAGAAGCGTTCCAAGACGTGTTCAACGCGTTGTTGTACCATGAACCGGTCGAAGACGCGAGAGTCATGGGGTTGTCCGTGTCTCCGGAAACCGAAGACAAGTAATCCGTCTCATTGAGACAATTCAAAAACACCCGATACGTGGTCATGCCGTCCAGGTCTCCTCCTTCGTGGGAGGTGACCGTCTCGATGGAGACGCAATAACCCTCAGGGGCTGGTGCAAAGACACCGGGCGACAGGAACTGAGCCTGTAGCCCCGTCATACACAGCGCCGCAAGGGCAGTGAAAAATGTACGCATAGCGATAACAGATTGGTTTAAAAAAGAATTTCAATTCAACATGTCGGCGTGTCAGGAGACACTTAGACAGCGTAAAAAAGCAACCACAACCCGTGTAAAACCAAACTTTTATACGCCAATTCTCGGTGCAATGTGTGACCACCTGTCGCGTCGTTACATAATGCGATCACGTCCTTTAGCATTCTCGGGGTTTTTCGTTGTATAAATCCACAACAAAGCCATTCGTTAATTTTTCGTGAATCCAACCAGCGTATCGACCAAATCCACATATAATTCGACCAAAAAAAATGCGATGCGTCGTGATCTTGCCTTTTTCGTCCAGTCGTGAAACGCCCCCCGCATGCCCAAAAAGTTGCGCTGCGCACACGTGCGAAATCAAATTGTTGTGTATGTTTGCGCTCGCTCAAACGGTACCATAGCTCAGTTGGTAGAGCAACGGATTGAAAATCCGTGTGTCCCAGGTTCGAATCCCGGTGGTACCACACTCGAAAGGCTGCTCAAAAGCAGCCTTTTTTTGTGGACCTTTGACCATGGATTGTCCATCTCCTTCTCACCCCAACTGGCTTGAAATTCTCAGGCGCGCCGAACCCGATCGCGTCGTTTGGATTTACGAGCGCGACCTTCAAGAAGAGCTCTTGCAGGAATACAGAGAAGCTCTGCACGCCACTTATGGCAGTCTGGCCGGCGAATGCAGCCTTGCAGGGGGGGAACCACTGAAAACGTGGGGGCAAGTTGAACAGCTCCTGGCAAAGTTTCGGAATTGGGGCGTCACCCGAGCCACTGTTGTGGTCACGACCGGAGGCGGCGCACTCAGCGATGCGGTGGGTTTTGCCGCCGCCATCTGGAAGCGTGGGGTGCGGTTGATTCACATCCCCACAACCCCACTTGCCGCAGTGGACGCCGCATGGGGCGGAAAAACGGGCATCAACTGGGGTGGGTCCAAAAACCAACTTGGGACCTTTGCCCCACCCCTGGCCGTGCACTTGGATGCCCGATGGATGCGTACGTTGCCTTCACGGGAATTCCACGCGGGCCTGGCTGAAGTTGCCAAGCACGCCCTGCTTGACGAAGCAGCTTTTGTGGCGTGCCGCGACAACTTGCCGCCATGGCCCACGTCAGCGCAAGGACACTTGGCATGGACCCAATTCCTGGAACAATCCGCGCAAGTCAAGCAGAAAGTCGTCCAAAAAGACCCCGACGAGCGTGGGGTGCGGTGCATTTTGAATTTGGGGCACACCGTGGCGCATGCCATTGAAGCATTCACGGCGTCAAGCCCTGAGCCTTGGCTCCATGGCGAGGCCGTGGCCGTGGGTTTGCACTTTGCCCTCTTTGAGATGTCTCAACTTGCCTTGAGCAATCATCCCCTTGAAGCGCAGGCCGAGGTGCAGGCGACGCAAATGGTCCAATGGCTGCATGAATACGTTCCGGTGCCCATGACGTGGCCTTTTGGGGCCCATGACCTTTGGGAGCACATGGTGCACGACAAAAAGAACGTCGCCAATGAAGTCCGAGACGTGGCTTGGCGGGGCGTGGGCGAGTTGGTTTGGCCTGTTCAT
>JBMZAL010000214.1:0-2570 GCA_049611325.1 Flavobacteriales bacterium | reverse complement strand
GACACGCCCACGTGGTTGGTCAAAAAATTGGATTCAGGCTACTTCTGCAAGGGCGACTTGAATTGGTACGGTTGGCCTGTCAAGGAATTTGAGGCCTTCGTGGACACGCCATTCGACATCTTGATTGATTTGGAACTCGATCCTGTCCTTCCCTTGAAGTTCATTGTTCGCGCGAGTGCCGCCGGAATGAAGGTGGGGGTGGAGAACGCGGATTGGAACAAGGATTTGGATTTGCAGCTCGTGCGCGAACCCTCGGAGGATCCAGAGGAACTTGAAGAGGTTGACGTGATCCTTCAGGACCCCATGGACGAGTGGCGTGAACATACCGAACGCACCATTGTCTTCTTGAACAAAATCGACTTGCAATGACCCAAGTTCTGTCTTCACTTCACGGTTTGGGTGTTGCCATGGTGACGCCTTTCAACGAACAAGGAAACGTGGACTTTCCGGCGCTCCAGCGCATGGTGGAGCACCAGATCGAAGGAGGCACCGCCTTCTTGGTGGTACTGGGCACCACAGGGGAGACGCCTACGTTGAGTGCTGCTGAGCAACGTCGTGTGGTGGATTTCGTCTTGGAGGTCAATGCTGGGCGACTGCCCGTGGTGGTCGGAGTCACGGGAAACAACACGGCGGAATTGTGTGAACGGATTCATGGCTGGGACGTGAATGGCGTTGCCGCATTTTTGGTGGCGACCCCCGCGTACAACAAGCCCGGCCAAGAAGGGTTGAAGGCCCATTACACAGCTGTCGCGGATGCCGCTCAACGTCCTGTCATCTTGTACAACGTTCCTGGTCGGACCTCATGCAACATGTCGGCAGCGACCACCTTGGCCTTGGCGGAGCATCCCAACGTGATTGGCATCAAGGAGGCGAGCGGTGATTTGGAACAAATCGGCGACATCCTCGCAAGCCGGCCGGCCCATTTTGCAGTGTGGTCAGGCGACGATGCCCTCGCCATGCCCACAGTGGCCATGGGGGCGGACGGATTGATCTCTGTCTTGGGCAATGCGTTTCCGAAGCCCATGGCTGCCATGGTGGAACAAGCGTCTTTTGGACAAACCCACGAGGCGAGAAGCACCCACGCCGCATTGAAGCCTTTGATGGCGCTCATGTTTGAAGAGGGCAATCCGGCGGGCGTCAAAGCTGCGATGAATCACCTGGGCTTGTGTGAAGGTTACGTGCGGTTGCCGTTGACGAAGGCATCGGCTGCGCTGAAGGACAAACTGTACGCGGCGATCGCCGCATTGGAGGTGTCGGCACATTGACGCCACCATTGACGTCGTGAAATCGCGACCATGAAAAAAGGGCAGCCAGAAGCTGCCCTTTTTTCGTGTTTCTATTCGTGGCATTATTTGCCGAGCAACGCCTTGGACTTGCGAACGATTGACGCGGCATCCAAGCCGTATTTCTGCATCAATTGCGCTGGTGTGCCGCTTTCCCCAAATTGGTCCTCCACGGCCACAAAATCCATCGCTGTGGGGTGGTTTGCGGCCAGACATTGTGCCACACTGCTGCCGAGACCACCGAGACGTTGGTGCTCTTCGGCGACGAGGACGTGTCCTGTTTTTTGAGCTGACTCAATCAACGTCTTTTCGTCAAGCGGCTTGATCGTGTGCACGTTGAGGACTTCTGCGTGAATGCCGTCTTTGGCGAGTTCGACAGCAGCCTGAATCGCCTCCCACACGAGGTGACCACACGCGGCAATGGTGAGGTCTGCACCTGAAATCACCTTTTGGATTTTGCCCAACTCGAAGGGGGCCTCGGCGTCAATGAACACCGGCACCTTCGGACGTCCAAACCGGAGGTACACAGGGCCGTGGTGATCCGCGATGGCCAACGTGGCTTGGCGGGTCTGTTCGTAGTCGGCAGGAACCACCACCGTCATGTTGGGAAGCATCTTCATCATGCCGATGTCTTCCAAGATTTGGTGGGTCGCACCATCTTCACCCAAGGTCAACCCCGCGTGAGATGCGCAGATTTTGACGTTCTTTTCGGAGTACGCAATGCTCTGACGGATTTGGTCGTAGACGCGTCCCGTAGAGAAGTTGGCGAAGGTTCCGGTGAAAGGAACCTTGCCTCCGATGGTCATTCCAGCGGCCACGCCCATCATGTTGGCTTCCGCAATGCCGACCTGGAAAAAGCGCTCAGGAAAAGCGTCCTTGAAGGCGTTCATTTTGAGCGAGCCCGTCAAGTCGGCACACAGTCCGAGGACGTTGTCGTTTTGCTGCCCGGCTTCGAGCAAACCTTGCCCAAATCCCGAGCGCGTGTCTTTGGATTCCGTGGGCGAAAGAGTGATGTGGTGGGTGTCAACCATGGATGTTGAGGTTGGTGGTGTTGCCAGAGGCGATGGTGAATGATTCTCGAATGCTGTACAAGGTGCCGCGCGCGTTTCTCGCGCGGAAGATGAGGGTGTAGTCACCCGGTTGCAAGGTGTGTTTGCCGACGAGCTGTCCGGGTTCAAATTGGAACACGGGTTGCAAGGTTTGGGCATCCACCACCACGGCATATCCAGATGTCGCCGTTTGAACGACCAAGGAACCTGGCGCCGGGATTTCCACTGCGCTTCGCTT
>JBMZAL010000213.1:0-2581 GCA_049611325.1 Flavobacteriales bacterium | reverse complement strand
CCGCAATCGTCGCTCAAGCCTTCGAAATCGTTGCTCCAAGTCACGCCGCTGCATACGTCAGAGGCAGTCGCGCCACCGTTGTTGTTCAACCAACCATTCAATGCGTCCATGTTGCCCATGCCGTCACACTCGACCGTTTCGTCAGAAGCAGCGGTCATGTCAGGAGCAGTGGTGTCTTCGATGGTGAAGGTCGCAGTGGTGCTGCTTGCGTTGTCGCAATCGTCTGTCGCAGTGAAAATCACCGTCACAGATCCAGTCGCACCGCAGTCGTCGCTCAAGCCTTCGAAATCGTTGCTCCACTCGATGTTGCTGCAGTTGTCGGTCGCAGAAGCGCCACCGTTGTTGTCCAACCATGCGTTCAACGCGGCCATGTTGCCCATGCCGTCGCACTCGACAGTTTCGTCAGCAGCCATCATCTCGATGACAGGAGCCACGTCGTCGACCAAGGTGATGATTTGTTCTGCAGTGCTCGTGTTGCCGCAGTCGTCTGTCGCGGTGTACGTGCGGAGGTAAGCACCCACTGGCTGGATGCAACCGCCGCTCACAGGAGCGTCAACCCAAGTGAATGAGCCCATGCCGCAGTCTTCGGCGTAAGAGCCGTAAGAATCCTCAGCACTGTACGCTTCGCAATCCTTCATGATGCTCGTCTCCGCCGTGATGGCTGGAGCCGTGGTGTCTTGAATGGTGAAGGTCGCGGTAGAAGAGCTGCTGTTGCCCGCGCAGTCCGTCACAGTGAAGGTCACCATGGCTGAACCTGTGGCACCGCAGTCGTCGCTCAAGCCTGCGAAATCGTTGCTCCAAGTGAGCGCCAATCCAGCAGCGTCGTCACAGTTGTCTGTGGCCGTTGCACCACCGTTGTTGCCCAACCAAGCGTTCAATGCCGCCATGTTGCCCATGCCGTCGCATTCGACGGTCTCGTCAGAGGCAGCCATGATGGCAGGCGCAGTGGTGTCCTGAACCTGGATGATCTGCTCGTGGATGGATTCGTTGCCGCACAAGTCGGTCACGGTCCAGCGACGCTGCAACGTGTATTCCGTGGCGCACGCACCGTCGAAACGGGTTTCTGTGCCCTCAGAGATGGTCACGTCTTCGCCACAGTTGTCAAACGCTGAGATGGCGTCAGGACCTGCGATTTCAGGAACGTTGTCGCACTCCACAGTCATGTCTGCAGGACCGTCCGTGATGGTCGGAGGCGTGGTGTCGTCACGAGAAACCGTGAAGTCCTCAGAGATCAAACGACCGCAATCGCTGTCAAAGGCACGAATGTTGAACGTGATTTCGTCCTCACATGGGTCTGCCAAAGGCTCCTGGCAGTCGTCCAAGTCGCACACAAAGTCACCGGACAAACCGTCCATGTCGACCCCGTTGATTTTTCCGTCCCACTTGAACCAACCGCCGAAACCGTTTTCACAGTTGTGGTTGTTGGCGCCAGCACCGAGCTGGAAGCGCTTGTTCAAGGACACAGGCATGTGCTCAAGCAAGAGGTAACCGCTGAGGTCACCACCTGCGGTCAGCACAGAAGGAGAATCCATGGTGAACACCGTAATGGCGTCTTCGTCAACCTCACAAGGCGCATAGCCTTCCTGGTTGGGGTCGTCGTTGATCAACAACGCATGGTTTGGATCTTCAGCCAACCACTCCGAGGCGACTTGGCCGCCTGTGAAGTATGCGTCAATGTCAAACCATTGGTCCATGTTTTCACGGCAGTAAACACGACCTGTGAGGCGTGCCGTACCGTTCCCTTCCGCGTATTCAAAGTTCAAAGGCGCATTGGGGTCTTCCACAAAGTAGTCGCTGTCTGCACCGCCCAAGGCAGCCAAACCATAAATGCGAACTGCCGCATCGGTGGCGTCGTACTCGCCGTCGCCCAAATCAGAATCACGCTTTGCAGTGGTTGCGCTGCAGAAGGTGGCTGGTGCCGCATCTGAATTCTCGAAGGGCACGCAGACAGCCTCGTACGTGCTGCCATCGCATTCATTCACAGCTTCGACACCCGTCGCGAAATCCTCGCATGTTGCAGGAATGTCCTGAGAGCACTCGACCGTGTAGTCGCTGAGCTCTTGGTTCCAAGTCAACTCCGTTTCGCAGCAATCTTCCTCTCCGCAATCGTAGTCACCGCTGATGCAAACCTCAAAGGTGTCGCTTCCGCCATCAGTTCCGTAACCGTCGCCCACCATGACTGACCAGTTGCCTCCTGCAAATCCAATCTCACAATCCAAGGAGGCTGTAAATGTCCCAGCACTGTTATCGCTTTCGCCAAGAGTCCCCAAATACAAACATTCAGACACTGCTTCTTCATCCCCACAATCATAGTATCCTGCGTAAAAGCCACAGTAGCCGGTCTCATCGGTAATCACGACAAAGACGTCAGATGACCAAGAATCATCACCGTCCACGTCGCCTGAGTAGGTGTACGTGATGGTCGAACCTGCAGCAAGTGATGCCGTGGTTGTGCCGCACGAACCTCCCGTCAAGGTTACGCAGTTTTCGTCGCCACCGCAGTCGTTGTCACCACCACATACGCCGCAGTCGTCAAGGACGTTGCCCTCGCAGTCGCAAGCGCCGTCAGCGATGCCTTCAC
>JBMZAL010000212.1:0-2592 GCA_049611325.1 Flavobacteriales bacterium | reverse complement strand
GGGTATTCAGAATCAAGCTGGCCTGATCGTTGCCAAAGACCGCACTCATTCGATCCGTCTCATTCACCATTTGAACGTAGAATCGGTACACCGTCCCTTCTGCGCTCACCGCGGGTGAAGACTCAACTGTGAGGTAATAAGGAGTTGGTGATTGGGCGTGAAACGAGCCAAGGGCCAATCCCAAAAACACCAGCGCTGAAAGCACCTCCTTCTTGCAGGAAATGCGCTTGATCAAACCGTTCAAAGGAGCAATCATGTGTGAATCATTTAGTCGATGTACCGTAGACAAATCTTGAATTTCTCAAGACGAGTACGCGTTAATCTCATATAAAGTTGCATATAAATTTACATATATCCAAATGATATTTATACAACTTTCACCCACCCCTTGACGCGTTTGGGAGGTTGGTATAAAAAAAAGGAGGCCGATGGGCCTCCTTTCTTGAATGCTATAGTCTGACGGAATCAGTGCGTCTTGACGAGCTGCAGGGAGTTTGGACGGCCGTTGGCCATCAACACCAAGCGGTACATGCCAGCCTCCGCCCCACTCAAATCGAGTGTGGTGCGGAATGCGCCTGAAGTCGCTGTCCATTGACCTGCTTGAATGGTGCGGCCCTGCGCATCGAGGATCAAGAAGTCCATTGCGCCCTGGAATCCACCCTGCACGTCGACCACAAATTCGCCCTGTGAAGGGTTGGGGAACACCGTGGCGGTAACGCCCGCACCCAACTCGCGAATGTCCGTGGTGATGTTGAACGTCTCCTGAGTTGTGCAGCCGTTGTCGTCTGTCACGTCCACCGTGTACGATCCCGTAGAAATGCCTTCGAGGTCTTGGCCGTCTTGACCAGACACGCCTGGACCAATCCACTCGTACGTGTATGGCAAGCTGCCCCCCGTGACCGTCACGTCAATGGTTCCCTCACCTGTGACAGAACCCTCTGACACGATGCCAGTCACCACAATGGCTTCGGGCTCCCCAATGGTGGCCTCCACCGACTCTACACAACCGTTCTCGTCCTGGACGAAGAAGTTGTACGTGCCCGCCAACAAATCGTCAAATTCGTTGTCCTGACCAAAGCTGTTGCCGTCGTCGCTGTATTGGAAGCTTCCGGTTCCGCCCTCGGCAGAGAGTTCCACCTCGCCATCGTCGTCGCCGAAGCAAGATGCATCCGTGCTCACCGCGGTTGCGGTGATTTCCACACCGGCTGCCACCTCCACACTCACGGTTTCAGAACAACCGTCTTCGTCTGTGACCGTCACCTCGTAGGTGCCTGGCGCGAGATCTGACACCGCCGTCTCTGTGGTGGCTTCTCCGCCAAATGCGTAGGTGTACATGCCCTCACCTCCCTCAGGAGCCCAAGACACTTGACCGTCGGCGCTGCCGAAGCACGCTTCAGGCATGGACATCGCATTCACGTCGATGGCCGCAGGGCCGACCACCACTTCTTGTTCCATCGTGGCTGTGCAGCCGTTGACATCTTGGGCAGTCACTGTGTATGTACCACCGGTCACCATCAAGGGGCTCGGCGCGTAGTTTTCGCCATCCACAGAGTACAGGATGGTGGAAGGCGCTGCCCCACCAAATGCCTGCAAGTAAATCTCGCCATCAGGGGTGTTGGCACAGGTCGCATCCACCACACTGGCGTTGGACTGGAAGCCGACGTTGATTTCTGTCGGGGTGGAGATGGCCACTGCATCAGACTGGCCGAAACATCCGTTGCTGTCCACGGCGTAGATGCTCAGGGTTTGACCTCCAGCCAAGCCCGTCCACTCCGTTTGGGTGGTAAACACCGTAGGATTGTTGGAGATGTAGTATTCGTACATCCCAGAACCACCCGTGGTCTCGATGATGGTCAACACCGCATCCTCTGTGTCGAAGCAGGAAACACCCGAAGTCAACACTGCATTGACTTCCACCACTTCAGTGACCGGAACCTCCACCTCGAGAGAGTCCGTGCATCCCGCAGCATCCACCACGTAGACCGTGTACATGCCCGAAACAAGCGAACCGAAGTTTCCAAAGTTCTGAGCCGTGCCTTCGATGGCGTCGAGGTAGTAATCGTCCGACCCCTGAGCGCCAGAAGCCAAAACCTGAATCAACGCGTCATTCTCACCGTTGCAGGAAGGAGACGTCACGTTGTCCAAACTCAATGACACGGTGCAAGGGAGCACGCAAGACAAATCGTCCAACGTCGCCGTCACGTCGTAGTTGGTGGCGGCAGGGTTGGTGCAGCCAAACACGTCATCGACATTGGTGCTGAACGTGGCTGTGGATTGCTGTTGTTCCGATTGGACTCCATTCGGAAAGACTTGGAGGTTGAAGATGCCGTAGACTTCCCCGGTGGCGGTGATTTGGCCGATCAACACACGGTTGTCATCCCCCCCAAAAGCCAAGCTTGTCGCGGCGCATTCCTCGATGGTTTGCTGCGACGTGCAAGGGAACACGTTGAACCATGATGCACCGATGGGGTCGTTGATGGTGAAGCCTTCACCCGCATTGAAAAGGGCGAGTGCAGGTTCCATGGTGTCTGCAGTGGCTTGGACGTTCACGCCGCCGTTGGCATCCTCAGCACCAATGGTAAACCACGAGTC
>JBMZAL010000211.1:0-2608 GCA_049611325.1 Flavobacteriales bacterium | reverse complement strand
TTTTTGCGGTCGCTGTCCTTCACCACGCGTCCTTGGAAAAGGCGTGTGGAGGTGGCCATCACGGTGTCTCCCTTCTCGGCTTTTTCTTGGTTGCCCATGCACAGGTTGCAACCGGGACGCTCGAGGTACATCATGTTGTCGTACTCGGTGCGTGCCGTGGTTTTGGGCGCGTCGTCGTCGAACACAAACCCAGAGTACTTCTGCAAGACATCCCAGTCTCCCTCGGCCTTCAATTCATCGATGATGTTGTAGGTGGGCGCGGTCACCACGAGGGGCGCTTGGAACGTCACGTTGCCGTGCTGCTTCTCGAGGTTGCGGAGCATTTGGGCCACAATTTTCAAGTCGCCTTTGTGCACCATGCACGACCCCACGAAACCGAGGTCGACGTCCTTGGTGCCTTCGTAGTAGCTCAGCGGACGAATGGTGTCGTGGGTGTAGCGCTTGGACACGTCTTCGTTGTGGACGTCGGGATCGGCGATCATCGGTTGGTTGATGATGTCGAGGTCCACTTCAAATTCAGCGTAGTATTTGGCGTTGCTGTCTGGCGTCAACGGTGGCTTTTCACCGGACTCAATCTCCGCAATGCGCTTGTTGGCTTGGTCAATCAGGCCTTGGAGCACGCCTTTGGCGTTGTCCATGCCCTTGTCAATCATGATCTGGATGCGCCCCTTGGCGATGTTGAGCGACTCGATGAGCGTGTCTGGCTCGGAGATGCAGATTGACGCCTTGGCTTTCATTTCCGCCGTCCAGTCGGTGAAGGTGAACGCTTGGTCCGCAGGCAAGGTGCCAATGTGCACCTCGATGACGCGGCCTTGGAAGACGTTCTCGCCGCCGAAGTGCTGGAGCATTTGAGCCTGTGTGGCGTGGACCACGTCGCGGAAGTCCATGTGCGATTGCATTTGGCCTTTGAACGTCACTTTCACAGATTCAGGAATCGGCATGGACGCTTCGCCCGTGGCCAACGCCAAGGCCACCGTGCCGGAGTCGGCTCCAAACGCCACGCCCTTTGACATGCGCGTATGGCTATCCCCCCCAATGATGATGGCCCAATCGTCCACCGTCAGGTCGTTGAGGACCTTGTGGATGACGTCGGTCATGGCGTGGTATTCGCCCTTGGGGTCGCGTCCCGTGATGAGTCCAAAGTCATTCATGAACGTCATCAACCGTGGGATGTTCTCCTGCGCTTTCAGGTCCCAAACAGAAGCTGTGTGGCAGCCCGATTGGTAAGCGCCATCGACGATGGGAGAGATCGTGGTCGCCGCCATCATTTCAAGCTCTTGGGACGTCATCAGGCCCGTCGTGTCCTGCGAGCCCACGATGTTCACTTCGGCGCGAACGTAGGACCCTGCGTGCAACACGTTGCCCGAAGTGCCCACTGCATTCTTGTTGAAGATTTTTTCGACTGCCGTGAGTCCTTGGCCCTCATGGCTGATTTCCTTGGAAGTGGCAAAAACCGGCGGCACGTCGATGCCGAGGGTCTTGGCCGCAAACGTCTGGAGCTTCTTGCCAAACACAATGGCGTAAGAACCTCCAGCACGCATGAACTCCATCTTTTGTGGCGTCAGCGAGGCGCTGATGTCAATGAGCTCTTTGTCGCCTTGGCAAAGCTTCTTGGTCTTTGTGTTGATGGTGAACACGGAACCCGTATCCACGCTGTAGACTTGCTCAAGAACAGGCTCGCCATCGGCGTCGAGGACGGTGTTGCCCTCGCTGTCGACTTTCTTGACCCAGTTCTTGAGGTCCACCCCGATGCCTCCTGTCACGCCCACCGTGGTGAGGAAAATGGGGGAGATGCCGTTGGTGCCTGCAACCACGGGTGCGATGTTGATGAAGGGCACGTACTCACTTGCTTGCTTGCCAATCCAGAGCGCCACGTTGTTCACGCCGGACATTCGCGAGGAGCCCACACCCATGGTGCCTTTTTCGGCCACGAGCATGACGCGCTTGTCGGGATGTTGCTTCTGCAGTTCGAGGAGTTCGTTCTGGCGCACGGTGTCGTGCTCAAACATGGACTTGCCGTGCAATTCGCGGTCTGAGCGCGAGTGCGCGTCGCTGCCTGGGGACAACAAATCCGTGGAGATGTCGCCCACCCCAGCCACGTACGTGACCACGTCAATGGTTTCCTCCACGTCGGGCAGGTTGGTGAAGAACTCGGCTTGGGCGTAGCTCTTGATGATGTCACTGGCAATCGCATGTCCCGCTTCATGTGCAGCAGCCAAACGGTCCGTGTCCACTTCGTACAAGAACACCTGTGTTTTCAAAACAGCCGCCGCTTCCAAGGCAATGGCCTCGTCCTGGCCAAGCGCCAAGTCGAGCAACACCTCAATGGAGGGGCCACCCTTCATGTGCGACAGCTGCTCGAAGGCAGATGCCCGATCGATTTCCGCCACCTCGACCTGGCCCAAAATGACGTCTTTCAGGAAGGCCGCCTTGGCACCCGCAGCACTGGTCGTGCCGGGAAGGACGTTGTAGATGAAGAAATTCAAAGACGCCTCACGCTCAGGGTGGTTGGGGTCTTTGATTTGGTCAATGATCTCGTTCAACAAGGCCGCATCGTCAACAGGCTTGGGGTGCAAACCTTCTGCTTTGCGGTCTTCGATTTCTTGGA
>JBMZAL010000210.1:0-2645 GCA_049611325.1 Flavobacteriales bacterium | reverse complement strand
GCGGGACAAAGTGATCCGTGGGGGTCACCGCGTTGCGCCGAAGGTGACGGGCGAGTCCATGGCGGTCCAAAGCCAAACTCATCGCCCTTCGCACCCGCGCATCACGGAGAGCCTCAGGGGTGTCCGCCCCGTCCAGCACCACCCCCAAATAGTCGGTCTTCAGGAAGGGGATGTGAAGATGCTTCAGCGTGTTTTCGAAGGATGGCCGAAGCGTCCCGGCCTCGTCCAGCAGGGTCTCCATGTACGCGGGATGAAGGCCACTCATGAAATCGTAACGTCCTTGGGTCAATCCGAGACATTCCGCGCCCATGTCTTGGACCACATCCACGTGCACGGCGTCGAGGTAAGGCAACGCTTGGCCATGGGCGTCCTTCTCCCAGTACCCCTCGTGGCGGTGCAGCACGAGACCGGCATCAGGCATCCACCAAGCCAACTGAAAAGGACCCGAACCTGCTGGATTGTCGCGCAACTCATTTCCCTCTTCGGATGCGGCTTCGTGGTCGATGATGCTTCCGTACGCCGTCGTCAACAACCCCAAAAACGGCGGATACGTCTCTCGGAGCCTCACTTCCACTGTGGTGTCGTTCAGTGCGACAATGCCCTGCGGGCGAACCGCATCCAAAATCCACCCTCCCGAAGACACCACTTTTGGGTCGCGCAACCGCTCCAAGGAAAAGACCACGTCGTCGGCTTGAACGGGGCGCCCGGTCGTGAAGACCGCATCCCTGCGCAACCGAAACTGGTAAGCCAGCCTTTCATCATCAAACGTCCAAGACTTGGCAAGGCACGGGAGCACCGTCAAGTCAGGCCCCAACTCCACCAACCCATCGTACAACTGATCGACCACCCACATGTGCTCCAAACTGCGTGCAGCCGCAGGATCGAGGCTGGTGATGGCTGCGCTCTCGTTGTAGCGAAACACCCGAGGGTCCTCCAGCAGAGTGGACGAGGTGCAACCCGCGAGAAAAATCACGCACCACGAAGCGAACCTGAGAGATTTGGGATTGTTTTTCACTTGGCACCAAGGTACGCGGGGTACTTTTGCGCCCCGTCCCTTCGCCATGACATCGCATCCACAATTTCAAGTCAGTTTTCATCAAGCATGGGTGCTTTTGGTGTGCGGCTTTCTCGGCATTCAAAGTTGGTCTCAAACCTTCACCATCAGCGGCCGGGTGACTGACGCGAACACCGGCGAGTACATCTTGGGCGCGAATATCTTGGACGCGACGCAAGGAAAAGGGGTGTCCACAAACGTCTACGGCTTTTACAGCCTGACCTTGCCTAGTCGTCCCACGGAGTTGGAATGCACGTTCATTGGCTATGCCCCTGTCACGCGCAAAGTGAACGGCTCCAAGAACGTCGAATGGAACGTATCCTTGTCGCCCCAATCGGTCGAGGTGGATGCTGCAGAAGTGGTGGGCTCTGCGGGACAAAACACGGAGAGCACATCCCTCGGCAAGGCCGAGGTGGCCATGGCGACGATCCAACGTCTGCCTGCCTTGATGGGCGAAGTGGATGTCCTGAAAGCCATCCAAATGCTGCCCGGCATCCAAAGCGCCGGCGAGGGGAACAGCGGCTTTTACGTTCGTGGCGGAGGACCCGACCAAAACCTGTTGCTCCTGGACAACGCCGCCATTTACAACGCGAGCCATTTGTTTGGGTTTTTCAGCGTCTTCAACGCCGACGCCATCTCCTCGGTGGAAGTGTACAAAGGCAGCATGCCCGCGCGGTTTGGTGGACGGGTGTCCAGTGTGCTCGACCTCGGCCTGAAGGAAGGCAACCGCAATGAGTTGAAAGGCAGTGGCGGCATTGGACTCATCAGCTCCAGACTGACCTTGGAAGGCCCCGTGAAAAAGGGGGTGTCCAGCTTCATTGTGTCGGGCCGAAGGACGTACATCGATGTCTTGACTCGCCCCTACGTGGAGACCACGCAAGCCGCAGGTTCAGGCTACTTCTTCTACGACCTGAACGCCAAGTACAACCACCGCTTCTCCGACCGAGACGAGGTCTTTGTGTCGGGGTATTTCGGCCGAGACGTCTTCAGCTTTAACAGCGCCGATGCCGGGTTTGGTGCGTCCATCCCTTGGGGCAACGCCATGGTCTCTTCGCGTTGGAACCACGTGGTGAACGACAAGGTGTTCTTGAACGTCAATGCGTCCTACACAGGCTACGAATTTGCCTTCGAATCGGGGCAGGACGACTTCCTGTTTGGCTTTGAGTCCGGGGTGCAAGATTGGACGCAAAAAGCCCAACTGAGCTGGTACCCCAACCTGCGCCACGAAGTCCGCGGCGGCGTTGACCACGTGTACCACAAGTTTGTCCCCACCTCCTTCTTCTTCAGACAGGGCGACACCGAGTTTGACTTTGGAGAAGCCACCGTCGCCTACAGCCACGAGTCCGGAGCCTACCTCGAAGACATCATCGATGTGACGGACGCCTTGAAATTGAATGCCGGCGTTCGGTACAGCGACTTCCGCCACGTCGGCCCCTTCACCCGCATCGTTCCGGGGGAAAACGCACTGAGTCCCGCGGACACCCTCACCTACGGCGGGGGGGAGCTCGTCAAGCAATACGGCGGTTGGGAACCGCGACTGAGTGCACGTTTGAAGACCGGTCCGCGCAGCAGCGTCAAGGCAGGCTGGTCC
>JBMZAL010000209.1:0-2717 GCA_049611325.1 Flavobacteriales bacterium | reverse complement strand
TTTCATGATTCGGTTTTGGCAACGTCTGACTCGGGCCACCCAACAGGGCCCCGATGCGGACATTCGCACCCTGGTGCGCCGAGAATTTGGACTCAGGGTCCGACAGCGTCGCGCGTACGATGAGGCGTTGACACACTCCTCCATGCTGGATGGGGACAAGACAGGCTTGAAGAGCAACGAGCGCCTCGAGTTTTTGGGTGACGTCGTGCTGGACATGACGATGGCAAATTACCTCTTCCGCGCGTTCCCGGACGCGCAAGAGGGCGAGCTGACCAAGCGAAAGAGCCGCATTGTGAACCGCAAGAATTTGAACTTGCTGGGCAAGAACATGGGGTTGCACCACCTCATTCAGGCCAAAATGCGTCGCGAGGACATCCACGACTCCATGGTGGGCAACGCCTTGGAGGCTTTGATTGGCGCCATCTACCTCGATCACGGATTCAAGAAGACCCAACGCGCCGTGTTGCTGATGCTCAAGCACTACGGCCTGGACGAGCAGGTGAACGAGACGCACGACTTCAAGAGCCAGCTGCACCAATGGTCCACCAAGCGCAAGAAGAAATTGGCGTTTGAGGTGCTCAAGGACGACGACTCCGCCGGCGAGGAGCGCTACGAGATCGCCGCCAAGGTGAACGGTGAGGTCTACGGCATTGGCATCGGTAGGTCGAAGAAGTTGGCCGAACAAGAAGCCGCACGTCGTGCGTGGAAGAAAGTCTACGACCGCCGCACTGCCTCCGGCAGAGGCAACAAGCGCAACGCCGACAAGGCTCAAGAACCCTCGGGCGAAGGACGCCGTTCTCGGGGAGCAGGATCCTCTCGTCGCCGCCGCCCCGCCAAACCCAAGTCCGAGTCGGCCAGCGCCCCCCAAGCGTCCAACGGCAAAGCGTCGGAGAAGGCGTCAGCCAAGGAAGGCAGCAAACCGAGGTCTGGACGCTCGCGTTCACGTCGTTCGGGCGGCAACAAGCCGTCGGAATCGTCCAATTCTGCCAAGGCGTAACCCATGCTTCACACGCTCGAATGGGAATACACGCCGGACTACGAGCTCCTCGGTGTGAGTTCAGCCGTGGGATGTCACCGACTGGCGTGGTCCATGAATCGGGCGCTTGGATGGCGTTTGAGCTGCGACCAAGATGTGGTCATGGGCCAAGGCAAAAAAGAAGACACCTTGCACCCTTCCATGCGGTACGTGGATGATGAAGCAGGCATTGCCATCACCCTGATTTTGAATCGCCTTCCGGGCGGCATGTTGGCCAAGGGAGCCGCAGGATTGGACTTCCTGGTGATGGTCAACCATCATGAGCTCGCCGCCCATGAGGTGATTGCGACCCTTCGTGGATTGCCTGAGGTGGCCTTTGTGACGGCTTTGGACCCGGAAGAATGCGGTGCCATGGAACCCCTCACGGTGTTCGATTAAGCCTTCCTCAGCGCATTTCATACCCGAAATCCTTGCAGAAACGGCTTCTCCGTCGATTTTTGCAGCCGGAAGGAAACGCCCCTCCACACCCTTACGCGCCGCACCTTATGACGCAACAACAACCGGTTACCAAAAGCACCAAAATCGTGGCCACGCTTGGCCCTGCTTCGTCCTCGGAAGAGGTCTTGACGCAATTGATTTTGGAGGGCCTCAATGTGGCCCGCATCAACTTCTCCCACGGCGCCCACGAAGTGCACGGGGAGACCATTGATACGGTGCGCCGCATCGATGGCGAGTTGGGCACCTACACTGCGGTGTTGGCCGATCTTCAGGGACCCAAATTGCGTGTCGGCGAAATCGCCGGCGGTGAAATGGATCTCGTGGAGGGCGGCACGTTGACGGTCAAGGTGGGCACAGGCGAGGGGAAAGACGGGGTCGTGTACACCGACTATGAAGCCTTTGCCGCAGACGTCAAGGTGGGAGAGCGCGTGCTGTTGGACGACGGCAAACTCGCCCTTCGTGTGCAGGAAACCAACGGGAAGGACACCGTGGTGTGCGAAGTCATTCACGGCGGTCCGTTGCGTCCCCGCAAGGGATTGAACCTGCCTGAAACGAAAGTGTCGTTGCCTTGCATCACGCCTAAGGATGCTGAGGATTTGGCCTTTGCGCTGGAGAAGGAGGTCGATTGGATTGGCTTGTCCTTTGTGCGTCGCGCCTCCGACATCTTGGAGCTTCAAGAAGAGATCAAGAAGGCGGGCAAGCATGCCCGTGTGGTGGCCAAAATCGAAAAGCCCGAGGCCATTGAAGACCTCGACGCCATTTTGGAAGCCACTGATGCGGTGATGGTGGCGCGCGGCGACCTCGGGGTGGAAATGCCCATGCAGGAGGTGCCGCTGTTGCAGAAGGAAATCGTGCGCAAGTGCATGGCGATGGGCAAGCCCGTCATCGTGGCCACGCAAATGCTGGAAAGCATGATCGAGTCGGCCACCCCAACACGCGCCGAGGTCAACGACGTGGCCAATGCGGTGCTCGATGGCGCCGACGCCGTGATGTTGAGCGGCGAAACGAGCGTGGGCAAGTACCCCATCAACGCGGTGCGCGCCATGCGTCAAGTCATCGAAAACATCGAGGCCAAAGGCGAGGTGCAGTATCCGGAACGCCCCCCGTTGTCTCCAGATGACCAGCGGTTCATCTCCGACAGCGTGTGCTACAACGCGTGCCGTTTGGCGCGTCGCACCAACGCAGCCGCCATTGTGACCATGACCTTCTCAGGGTACACGGCCATCCAGGTGAGCAGCCAACG
>JBMZAL010000208.1:0-2731 GCA_049611325.1 Flavobacteriales bacterium | reverse complement strand
TCGTCCATGCTGAGGGCTTTGATGCCAAAACGCCCAAACAGCCCGGCACACCGGTCCCTCAACTCCAAGCCGCGCTCGTCCAAGGCGGGGTCATTCTCAACTGCGGTGGAAAGGTCGTTCTGCGACATGCGGCCGCAAAACTACAACACGATGCACGCACAGGAAACGAAAAAATTGCAAAACGTTTCCTTGGTTTCCTCCCTGGTCACTCCAGGTCCAAATCGTAGGCCGACAGCAGCCCCTCCAAACCATCTCGGCGAAACTTCGCCCCGCGCATGCGGTTCTCGTCCGGGCGGATTCGCCATCCTGTGGCCGTGCGGAAATCGGTGCCGGCGAGCTTCGTTTGGCCAAACAGCGCCCCTTCCAAGTCCACCCCATCGAACACCACGCCCTCGAGGTTGGCCGCAGTGAAATCTGCCCCGTGGGCACGGCCGCCTTTCCACGAAATCTCGCGGCAATCCACTCGCTCGAAATTGGCCGAATCCAACATGCAGTCCATCAAGCGGACCTCCATTCCCAAGGTGTTGCAAGAGGCCAAATCGAATCCCAACAGCTTGCATCCTTCGAACGTCACGTCTTGCAATCCGAGGCCCAACGTGCGAACGTTGGACAAGTCGCAATCCCGAAAAACGCAATCCTCAAACCGGGCACCCCGCAAGTCCAAGCCCGACCAGTCTGCCCCTTCGAAGGCGCACGATTCAAAGCGCGCATCGCGCAAATCGCCCCACTCTTGGTCCCGGCCGAATGTCTGTTCGAACGCCTCGAACGCGCTCATGACAGCGCGTCTGCGATGAGGTCGTCGTCTGCGTGGTTGGCGCGAGTCACCTTCAGGCGCGGCTCCATGTCCATGGCGCGGTCGATGGCCCACTGGGCACCTTTGTTTCTGGCCCAGCTCCGACGCGCAATGCCGTTGTTGACGTCCCAGTGCAGCATGGAACGCAGGCGGCGCTCGCTGTCTTCGCTTCCGTCGATGAGCATGCCAAACCCGCCGTTCATCACCTCGCCCCACCCGACGCCGCCGCCGTTGTGCAGGCTGATCCACGTCGCGCCGCGGAAGCCGTCGCCGACGAAGTTTTGGACCGCCATGTCCGCGGTGAACGCCGAGCCGTCGTAGATGTTGGACGTCTCGCGGTACGGGCTGTCTGTGCCGCTCACGTCGTGGTGGTCGCGGCCGAGCACGACCGGTCCCTTGAGGCGGCCGTCCTTGATCGCGTCGTTGAAGGCCGAAGCGATTGCCGCACGGCCCTGGGCGTCGGCGTACAAGATGCGCGCCTGCGACCCCACCACGAGTTTGTTGGCCTTGGCTTCCCGAATCCAACGCACGTTGTCTTGCATTTGCTGCTGGATGTCGGCGGGCGCCTCGGCCATCAAGCGCTCGAGCACTTCGGCCGCGAGGTTGTCGGTGACGTCAAGGTCGGCTGGATCGCCGCTGCAGCACACCCAACGGAACGGACCAAATCCGTAATCAAAACACATGGGACCCATGATGTCCTGGACGTACGAGGGGTACTTGAAGCCCTCTCCTTCGGCGTCCATGATGTCTGCGCCCGCCCGGCTCGCTTCGAGCAAAAAGGCGTTGCCGTAGTCGAAGAAGTAGGTGCCGCGCGCGGTGTGCTTGTTGACCGCATCTGCATGACGTTTGAGCGACGCCTTGACCAAGGTTTTGAACTGCTCAGGGTCCTCCGCCATCATGGTGTTCGCCGACTCAAAGTCGAGGCCCACGGGGTAGTATCCACCCGCCCACGGGTTGTGGAGCGAGGTTTGGTCTGAGCCCATGTCCACGAGGATATCCTCCTCGTTAAACTTCTCCCAAACCTCCACCACGTTGCCGAGGTAGGCGAACGACTCCGCGCGCTTGGCCGCCACCGCCTCCTTGACGCGGGCCGACAGCTCGTCGAGGTCTGTGACCACGTGGTCCACCCATCCCTGTTCGTGGCGCTTGTAGGCCGCCGCGGGATTGACTTCCGCGGTGACGGAAACGCAGCCGGCAATGTTGGCTGCCTTGGGCTGCGCCCCACTCATGCCGCCGAGTCCGGCGGTGACAAACAATTTGCCCGCAAGGCCGTCCGTGGTGTCGGTGACGTCGCGCTTTCGGTCAATCATGCGGCCTGCGTTCAAGACGGTGATGGTGGTGCCGTGCACGATGCCTTGGGGGCCGATGTACATGTACGAGCCCGCCGTCATTTGGCCGTATTGGCTCACGCCAAGGGCATTCATGCGCTCCCAATCGTCGGGCTGGCTGTAGTTGGGAATCACCATGCCGTTGGTGACCACCACGCGGGGTGCCTCCTTGTTGGAAGGGAACAGCCCCATGGGGTGGCCGGAGTACATGACGAGGGTTTGGTCTTCCTCCATCTCGCTCAAGTACTTCATGGCGAGGCGATACTGGGCCCAGTTTTGGAACACCGCACCGTTGCCCCCGTACGTGATCAACTCCTCGGGGTGCTGCGCCACCGCGGGGTCCAAATTGTTCTGGATCATGAGCATCACCGAGGCCGCTTGTCGGCACTTCGCGGGATACCACTCGATGGGGTAGGCCTTCATGGCGTGCCTTGGACGCAACCGGTACATGTAGATGCGGCCGTAGGTCCGCAGCTCCTCGGCGAATTCAGGCGCCAACTCTGCGTGCTGTTCCTCCGGGAAATACCGCAAGGCATTGCGCAATGCCAAGGTCTTTTCCTTGTCCGTCAAGATGTCCTTGCGAACCGGCGCGTGGCTCCATTCTGGGTTG
>JBMZAL010000207.1:0-2733 GCA_049611325.1 Flavobacteriales bacterium | reverse complement strand
TGAAGTTGCTGAGGACGTATTGGAGGTTGGCCTCGATTTGGGGTCCGTCCGCCACTCCGGTGGGGTACTCGGCCACAAGCAAGGTGGACTCGTCGAGCAACTTCATGTGCATGTCGATGTGGTGAATGCCATCGTACGGGAGCACGTCCATCTTGACGTACGTGTCAATGCCATGGTAGGCTTGGACGATCTCGTCGATCTCAGCTTCGGTGTGGTCGGGGAAGGTCGTCCACCAGGTGGTGCCTCCGCCGTTTTCTTCGAGGATGAGTTCGGAGGCGAAAGCCGTGCCAAAACCGTCACTCATCCAGTTGCCGCCGGTGTTCATCAAGTCACCGGGCGATTCAATGGTGCTGTAGAGGTCAAGTCCCATGTGGTCTGCCAAGACATCGGGGATGGCGTCATCGTCTGGACGTGGGCGGTTGTACAACCAGTCGACCAACACGCGGCCGTCGTTGTATTCCTTGTACACGGTGTTGGCGCCATAGTCGCGAATCCAAATGCTGTTGGACTCGGCGTCCACCACTTCCACGTTGTCCATGGCCAACGGTCCCCCGCATGAATTGCCCGTGAGGTAGCTGGTGGTTTGGTTGACGTTTTCAGAGAAAATCACAACGCGGCATTCCTCGACGGACGCCGCGGTGATTTGCTTCAGGATGCAAGGAAAATCCCGCCAAGTGATGGTGAGAACCTCAATTTCCTCCCACTCTGCGGCCGTGCGAATGTTGCTGCCTGGAGGAGGGGTGGGGATGCCCCGCAGGGTCGAGGGATCAGAAATCTCCAAAGGGTGGGCGAGCCATTGCATCATTTCCCCTTCTCCAATGCCCTTGGGAAGAGGGGCGGTGGGGATTTGGCCAAAGCTCATCACGGTGGTGGTCAGACCCAGGCCAAACGCAAAGGCCAGGCGGGCGAGGTGGTGCAGGTTCATGTTCGAAAGGTAATGTGAGGTCGACCCAAAGACGTCCAGCAACTTCTTTCAGTTGCATCTCAGGGCGGCTTGGCCTGGTCCGGAGTGCGCCTCAGTCCAATTCAAGCATCACCGCACCCCCGGGCGGGCACCACACCGAATCCAAGTGGGTGCTGTCGGCGCAAGACCAAAAGCGTCGGTGCAGCAACCACGTGCCTCCGGTGATGTAACACGCCGTGTTTTCTGTTTCACCGTAAGGCACCGCTTGCCAGTCCGTGTCGCAGGTGAACCGAACCTCGGAAGCTGCACCCTCCACTTCGCGTGGCGTCCAACGGTAAATCATGTTGTCATTGGGACAAGGCGAGGTTTCGTTGTGAATCTCGGCATTGACCAAGCACTGCGCCATGACGGAGACGTCGACGACATTGGGGGTCCCATCCGTCAGGACATTTTCTGGATTGAGTTCAATGAGTTCGTCGAAGCAGTTGGACTGCTCCACGCGCACCCGGAGGGCGAGCACATTGCTGCGTACCGTGCGCAATTCGACCACCCCGCTGGCAGGGGTGGTGGCGCGTTCGATTTCGGTGAAAAAGGAATTCAGCACGCCGTTGGTCAACCGCTGTTCTTCGAGCACTACTGTGGCGCCTACCTCGGGCAGATCTGGGTTGGCCCACTGCGACACATTCACTTGAATCAGGATGTCTTGCCCTTCCGGATCGCAGCCGGTGAGGAAGACGGCTGACAACGCAAGGCACAACGAGAGGGGGGTGGAGACGAGCGGATTCATCCGAGGACCTCAAGTTTGGCAAACTTCAAGAGCAGCTGTTTTTGGCCGACCGAAGGGAAGAACACGGTGGCTTTTTCATTGGGCGCACTTCCTTCCAAGGCCACAACCTTGCCTTTGCCAAACTTGGCGTGCATGACGGTGTCCCCGACCGTGATGACTGAGGGCCCGTCGGTGCGTGGCCTGGGGTCTGGTTCGGTGCCGGGATTCAAGGGCGCGGCAGAAGCCGCAGGCGCATTTTTGGCTGCCTCCTTCATGCTCGACCACTTGCCGGGCCGGGAGGGAGGCTTGGGCGCAGCTTTGCTGGCCAGGCGCCCAAACGACCGCGGTGCCGATCCCGTCGGCATTTGGCGGAATTGGGAACGGGCCTGCGCGAAGTCCACGGGGCCTCGAGAGGTCGGGGCGTTTTGTGGCAGGACGATGCAGTCCTCGTCGATTTCTTCCAGGAACCGGCTCGGTTCGCCTTGCGTCACCTGTCCCCACTTGAAGCGGGTCAGGGCATAGGACAAGGTGCAGGTGACTTCGGCCCGGGTCAGCGCCACGTAGAAGAGGCGACGTTCTTCTTCCAACTCAGCCCGGCTCTCCATCGCCATCTGGGAGGGGAACAGTTGTTCTTCGAGGCCCACGATGTACACGTGCTTGAATTCGAGGCCTTTGGCCGCGTGGACGGTCATGAGGTTGACTTTGTTGTCGTCGTCGTCTTCGTTGTCGGCGTCGGTGAGGAGCGCCACATCAATGAGGAAGTCCGACAGGCTTTGGGCTTCTTCGTTGAGCGGATTCTCCACGAAGCCTTGCAGGGCATTCAGCAATTCCTGCACATTCTCATAGCGCGCCACACCTTCGGGCGTCTTGTCCGAATACAATGCGTGGACCAATCCGGAGCGCTTGGCGATGGCCAAACCGACGGCATGCGCATTCGCTTGGTTGGCCTCTGCCGAAAACGCCGCCACCATGCCCACGAAGTCGCTCAGCTTTTTCCATGCCGCACCCTTCAACGGCGCCGGGGGCATGCCGTCCTCAGGATGCAGGGCCTGCCAGAGGCTGA
>JBMZAL010000206.1:0-2761 GCA_049611325.1 Flavobacteriales bacterium | reverse complement strand
TTTTGTGCCGGCGGTGAACTGCATGCCCTGACGCGTGTTCCACCTTTGCACCATGAGCGACCCCAACCTCGACCGACTCCCCCCTGCTTGGCGGCGCAACGCTTGGGCCGTGCTCGCCCTTCTCGTGGCCACCTCCTGCTGGATGGCTTGGCAAGCGCTTGGCTTGGAATTCAACTACGACTTCGAGCAGTTCTTCCCGGCAGATCATCCAGAAACCACGTTTTATCGGGAATTCAGGGAGACGTTTGGGAGCGACAACGACTTTCTCATCGTGGGGTTCGAAGGGGACAGCCTGACCGCCGGGTTTTTGGCGGAGGTTGATACTGAAATCGATGCCCTACGCGCCCTTCCAGGCGTCGAAACGGTGCAGTCCCCTACCCGCCTCAAACTGCCTGTGCGCGACCCGCTGAGTGGCATGGCCTTTCAGCGGCCCTTGCTCTCGTGGGACAACGACAGCACCCTGGCCAAAGACGTGGCGCGTTTGCGTCAACGGGACGACGTGATGGGTACGTTTGTGAGTCCTAGCGGACGGGCCGTGGCACTCACCCTCGAGCACACCGATGGATTGAGCAAGGCAGGGTGCGACAGTTTGGCGGCCGCCGTGGCTGCATGGGAAAAGGACGTGCATGCCTCCAAAATCTCCATCCGCGATGTGCACGTGTCCGGACGCGCCGTGGCCCAGGCCTACTACGTGGGTGTCATGGAGCGCGAAGTGTCGTGGTTTGTAAGCGTCGGCATTGCGCTGTTGGTGGCGTTTTTGTGGTTTGCCTTCCGCACGGTTTGGGGCGTGATGGTGCCACTGACCGTGGTCTTGATGAGTGGCCTTTGGACCCTGGGCATCATGGTCGCGACAGGCAAAGCCGTGGATGTCATGACCGTGGTGCTGCCCACCATCCTCTTCGTCGTGGGCATCTCAGACGTGGTGCATGTGTTGACGAGGTATTACGACGAGCGACGGGCCGATGCGACACACCAAACGGCGATGCAGCGCGCATTCCGGGAGGTGGGGCTCGCCACCTTCTTGACCTCGTTGACGACGGCCTTGGGTTTCTTGACTTTGCTCACCAGCTCCATTGGCCCTGTCCACGATTTCGGTGTGTATGCGGCCGTGGGGGTCGGTGTGGCGTATGTGCTCGCGTTTACCCTGCTTCCGAGCGTCATGGTCTTGGCGCCTCCGCCCGTCATCTCCAAAAGTGGCACAGGGGTGTTCTGGAACGGTGTCCTGCACAAGGCCTTGCGATGGACCCTGCGCAACAAGGGTGTGCTGGCGGTGGTTTGGGTGGGCATCGCAGGCGCTTCCGTCGTCTTAGGAAGTGCTTTGAAGGTGGACAACAAATTGATTGAAGACCTCCGGGAGG
Organism: Flavobacteriales bacterium; assembly: GCA_049611325.1. Classification (GTDB taxonomy): domain Bacteria; phylum Bacteroidota; class Bacteroidia; order Flavobacteriales_D; family Sanyastnellaceae; genus UBA11663. The sequence continues at coordinate 1,403 of JBMZAL010000206.1, read as the reverse complement.
ACGATCCCTTCCGCAAGCAATTTGTCTTCTTCGAACGGGAATTTGCAGGCGTCCGTCCCTTTGAAATGTCCGTCACACTCCCCGAATCCGCAGACAACCCATCATCACTTCAGGCCTTGGATGCTCTGGAACAATACCTGAAAATCGACTACGGCGTCGGTGCCTTGGTGGGCCCTGCCACGGCGGTTCGCATGGCGCACCGCGGGTACATGGGCGATCGGGAGGCGCATTATGCCATTCCAGAGGACAACCGCGTCCTTGACAAGGTCCTCCGCCTGATGAAGCGCTCGGGACAATGGAACATGCTTGTCGCGGAGGACGGCCAAAGTGCGCGTGTGTTTGGCAAGGTGGAAGACAACGGGTCGCAAGCGATTCAGGTCAAAAACGACAAACTCGACGCGTGGTGCGCACAGAACATGCCGGCAGGAAGCGCTTGGAAGGTGACGGGGACGGCCCATTTGGTCGACGTCAACAATGCGTCGCTGGCGTCGGACATGGTGGGCGGGTTGGGACTGGCCCTGGTGGCCGTGGCCATCATTGCAGGCCTGCTCTTTCGAAGTGGCGCCATGGTCGTGCTCTGTCTCATCACCAACCTCCTCCCCTTGGCCATGATTGCGGCCGTGATGGTGCTGATGGACGTGGACTTGAAAGTGACCTCGGGCATCATCTTCACGGTGGCGTTTGGCATCGCCGTGGACGACACGATACACTTCTTGAGCAAGCTGCGGCTTCAATTGAGCCAAGGCCGAACCTTGCCCGTCGCGGTCAAGCGCAGTTTCCTGGCCACCGGCAAGGCCATCGTCGTGACGAGCCTCATTCTGTGTGGCGGATTCATGACGCTGACGTCCTCGTCGTTTCTGGGAACATTCCACATTGGGTTCTTGATCAGTCTGACCCTGTTGTTTGCGGTGGTGGCCGACCTCACCTTCTTGCCGTGGATGGTCCTGCGTTGGTTTAAGGCGAAGGTTTGACGAACTTCCCGGCATGGGACATTCTTCACGCCGGGCCTTCCTTCAGAAACTGATCGCCACAGGCGGCACGTTGGGGCTCTCCCCTTGGACCCTCAAGTCCATGCTCGCATACGACGCAAGTCCTGCTGGACCTCGTTCTGTTGCATCGGGAGGCGCCACCATGTTGTCGACGTGGAACCACGGCATGGAAGCGAATGCGGCCGGCTTCTTTGCCCTTCAACAAGGCGGAAACGCCATGGATATGATTGAGGCGGGCGCGCGCATCGTGGAGGCCGACGCCACAGGGTTGAGCGTGGGCATCGGAGGATTGCCTGACCGCGATGGACACGTCACCCTCGATGCGTGCTGCATGGACCACACGGGCAACGCAGGTTCGGTGTGCTTTGTGCAAGGGGTTCTGCACCCCCTCTCCCTGGCACGCAAGGTCATGGA
>JBMZAL010000205.1:0-2765 GCA_049611325.1 Flavobacteriales bacterium | reverse complement strand
TGGGGGGGCACCACGCCTGCATCGTCGGGCATTTGCTTGTAGGTCGTTTGGGCCCACGTTGCGCTGGAAGACATGATGCACAGGGCCAAGCAAGCCCCGATCATCCGGACGGGAGAGGGAAGACAGTTCGTCATGAATTCAGGTTCCTTTGGAGACCGGTTGACGGGAGCCAACTCAGTCAGCCTCGAAGATACGAGGTGCGGCGTTGGCAGGAACCTCCACGAGCCGCCAAGGGTCCAAGTACAAGATCCAGCCGCGTGGGGCGGTGGACTCAAGGTCTGCAAGGGCATTCATGTAGCGGCGAACCTGCTTGGCGTGCTTCTCCACATCCACCTCGCCCGACTTGAAATCCACGACGTGCCAGCCATCGTCTTTTTGGACCACTCGGTCCGGACGCATGGGCCCCTCCACATCCATCCATTCTGGCTCGCACTCCACCGTCGCGCCCGCCTCAAAAAACGCCGCCGACTTGGGTTCGGAGAACACCTTGTCCGCCCACGACAGCACCTGTTCTCGGTCCTTGGTTTCCAGCGACCAACGCGAGGCAAACCTCGTGCGAACGGTGGGCCAATCTTCGGCAGTTTGGACTTCGGCAAGCAGGTCGTGAACCAGCGTCCCCAGCTCTGCCTCCACGAGGCCGTCAGGGTGCACCTGGGACACCTGTGGTCGTGCCATGACGACGCGTTGCGCCGCCTGCTCTCCCAAATTCAACCGGGTCGAGACCACCGCCGTGTCCTCCTCCTCTTCTGCCGAGGTGGTCAAACGGTCGTTGACGCCTCGCTCCACCGCATCGCCGTGTGCGTGAAAATGTGACCCCGTGACGTCCTCGGCGCAGGCCAACACCCACTGGCTCACGGAGGCCGGTTCTGCCCGGTCAAACTCAAGCTTGGCCGTCTCGGCCAGCACGTCAAGACGCTCCACGGGACGGGTCATGGCCACGTACACAATGTTCATTTGGTCGAGCAGCGCGGCGTCCAGTTCCGACTCTGAGAGGTCGTGCAAGGCCGTGTCTTTCATGTCCGAAACCCGAAGCAACGCGGCGGGCAAATCCGTACCCGAGGTCGGATCAAGCACCACGGGAACGTGGCCTTTGACCTCGCGGGCTTTGTTGTCGCCGGCAATGACGAGGGTCACAGGAAAGGCCAATCCCTTGGCCTTGTGGACCGTCATGACTTGGACCGCATCTCGGCCACCACTGGCCACAATGGACCGGGCGTGACCCACGCGGTCCCACGTTCGCAGGAAGCCCCGCAAACCACCCTCCTCGGTGCCAGTGACCTCGAGGGCCATCTCCATCAAAGCCTCAGCGTAGGCGTCGAAACGTCCAGTCACGCCAAGGACATCGCATACGTGACCCACCCAAGCGACCAAGGGACCGTGGGCGTGTTCCAACGGACGCAAATCGGGATAGAGGGCATCCATCATCGCTTCGGCATGGAAGGTTTTGACGCGCTTGGTCTTGCCGTCGATCTCCACCTCCCCCCACACCACGTGCGCGTCCAACACTTCAGCTTCCCGAATGCGCTCGGAATCCAGCGCGGAAACGCATTGCAACCATGCCGTAGCGTGGCGGTCTTCGTTGGGATCCACCACCCATCGGGTCAAGGCCACAACGGCAAGTGCCGCGGGATGCCGCCCGATGTGCAGGCTGTCCTCGGTTTGGGGGGTGATTCCCTCGTTCAGCATGTGTTGCGCAATGCGCGCACCTTGCTTGTTGGTTCGCACAAGGATGGCCATGTCGGACCAGTTGAACCCGCCACCCTCGTCCGAGGCGTGATGTCGCAGTCGCGCCACCAAGGCGTTGTTCAGCAAAGCTTCCCGCGTGTCCTTGTCGCCATCTTGGACGGCTTCAATGTGGACTTGTCCTTGGAAGCTGCGTTCGGGGGTTTGGGCTTGGTCGTCGTAGACCGCCTTCAAACTCGGCGGAAGGCGGTGTTGCAATGCGCCAAAAAACGCGTTATTCCACGTCACAATGGCCTCGCCGCTGCGCCAGTTCGACTCGAGCACCTGGTCGTCGAGGGCGTCGTGAAAGGTCTGCTCGGCGTCGGCAAAAGCTCCTTCTTCGTCGTCCACGATGCGCGGCAAATTCAACAGCTGGCGGTAGTCTCCGTTGCGCCAGCGGTAGATGGCCTGCTTGCCGTCGCCCACGACAAGGGTTCGGTGGCGCTCGGCCAAGACGTGGTCCACCAGCGGGATCAAGTTTTGCCATTGGGTCACCGACGTGTCTTGGAATTCATCCACAAACACGTGGCGGTACCGGCTGCCCATGCGTTCAAACAGGAACGGCACGGGGTTGTGACGTACCACGCGCGCCACCCGCTCGTGAAGGGCGTGGAAAGTTCGGACGTTTCTCGCCTCTTGCACCTTTTCCATTTCTTCGGCAATCACCGCCAAGGTGCCCACCAAATCGACTTTGTGTAGAATGCGTTTGCGCAGCAGGTGGGCCTCCCCGCGAGCGGTGCCTGGCACCATGTGCTGGACCTGTTCGAGCACGTGTTCCGCATCCGGGGTCACGCGCGCCACCGCGTTCACGATGTGGTCGGGAGCTGTTTTGGTGGTGAAGATTCCGTCGTCAAACATGGTCTGCAGCGTCTGCGTGGGCGCGACCGCTTCGCCGCGACGGTTCTTTTCGAGCCAAGAGATCAAAGACCCGCGGGACACGTCTTTTTTGGTCAGTCCTTCGCGACGGACCGCTTCCAAAGCCTTGGTCGCCCTGGCCGCAAGCTCCTTTTCCTCACGCATGACCTCTGCGCGAATCGCCTTCG
>JBMZAL010000204.1:0-2772 GCA_049611325.1 Flavobacteriales bacterium | reverse complement strand
GACAGGGCTCACTTGGACGTTGTCCACCCATGGCGGGTGGGCCTCGCTGACCCAAGCCACGCTGACCCACGCTTACTGCCTCGTCATGGCCGTGTTGCTTTGGCCCTTGAACCTCGGCCTCGAGGCTTGGAAATGGCACCGGCTCTCTTCAGATGCTCTGAATCCCAGCACATCACGGTCTTGGGCTGTGGTGTGGAAGGAAGTGCTCGTGGGCCAAACCTGGGCGCTGCTCGGACCCTTCCGCTTGGCCGACGGCGCTGGACGTCTCACGACCGTCGACGATCCGCGATTGAAAAGCATGGCCGGTGCCAAGGCCTTTGCTTTGGGAGCGGCAAGCCAGGGCTGGGCCACGTGGTTCTTCGCCGTCCCTGCATTGGCCTTGGCGGGATTCGGGCTTTGTGCGGGGGTGTTGGGCCTTTTGATCGCCCTTGTCGGCCGCGGGTTGTCGCTGAGCTTCCATGGGTCCGTGGCCGCGTTGAGCCTGCTTCGGTATGTCACCTTTGCCACGCAATACCTCTTGATGCTCTCGGCTTGGAACGCGTTGGACCCGACCCATTGGATTTCCTTGGGGTTTCCCCGCATCGCTGCGGTGTGGTGTGCGGTGGGGTCCATGCCCTGGCCTGCAGAACTCGGGGTGCGTGAGGCCATGGCGGCATGGGTGTTTGACGAGCATCTCCCCGGGGTCGTGGCGGCCACGTTTGCGCTTTGGTTGGTCAACCGCGTGGGATCGGCCGCCCTCGGACTGATGTGGGTGGGTCAACCCTGGCGAACAATGAAGCCCTCTTGATGGCGGACTGGGGACCTTGGATTGTCTCGGTGGCTGGCCTGGTGGCCGCCCTGCACGCGTGGACCTTGCGAGATTGGTCTCGCGCTTGGCGAAAGGCGTTGACCTCTGGGGTCGGTGCGAAACCTCGTGCCGTGGACTGGACCGTGGTGATTCCCGCGCGAAACGAGGCGCAACATCTGGGGAACGTGCTGGACGATTTGGCCGCGCAAGAACTCCAAGCCCAAATCCTTGTGGTGGACGACCACAGCACGGACGTCACCGCATCCTTGGCCGCTTCTCATCAACTCGCACAACGAGGACAACTCCGCGTCTTCACCGCCGAAGGAACGGGCAAAAAATCGGCGCTGCTCACTGGGATGGCATCTGCAACCACACCTTGGGTGGTGACGCTGGACGCAGACGTCCGACTCGGACCATTGTGGGCACAGGGCTGGCACGACCGCCTGGGTGCCATCGACACAAACACGGCTTGTGTGGCCGGCCCCGTGGTGCTGAGCTTGACGCCGCAATCGCCCTCCTTGTGGGAGGGGGTACAAGCCCTCGATTATGCCGCCCAAATGGGCTGGTCCTCTGGATCCCTTGTCTCCGATCTCCCAGGATCGGCCTCTGGCGCCAACATGGCCGTGCGGGTGGACACCTACCCCGACACCCGCAACCTCGGCGCCTCGGGGGACGACACCTTGGTCGTCCAAGCGCTTCAGCGCGGAGGACATCGCGTGGGATGGCTTGCAGATTCGCGTGCGACCGTGCGCACCGCCGGGGCCACCTCCTTTTCTGAGTGGATTCAGCAGCGCATGCGGTGGGCCGGAAAAGCCGTGCACTACGACCGCCGTGCCAAGCAAACCGCATGGTGGATGGCGTGGATGTCGGTCGCGCAATGGGCCTTGTGGATGGGCGCATGCGTGGCATCCACATCGGGCATGTGGGGGCTTGCGTGGGGATGGTGGGCGCTGGTGACGGGGATGAACTTGGCTTACGCCAGGCCTGTGGCGAAGTGGTTTGGGCTGCAGACGACTTGGGCTCAAGGGGCGTTTCTTGGGCTGACCCAACCCGCGCAGGTGCCACTGATCTGGATGGCACAAGCGGGGCTCCTCCGTCCTTGGGGCATCGCTTCCAAACCAACGTGGAAAGGCCGAACTTGCGAACCGTGAACTCGTTTTGGTCTCACCGAATGGCTGCAGTGGGTGCAGTGTGGATTCTGCTTTGGCTGTTCATTGCCATTGCGGGAAGTGCGATTCGGCCCGACGCCACGCCCATGGCCAACGACCAGCATCTCGAGCGGGGACTTTTGGCGCCCGGGGCCGAGTGGCTGGACGAGGCTGGCGACACGCACATCGCTTGGCTCGGCACCGACCGCTACGGACGCGACCTCTTGAGCCGGTTGATGGCCGGCAGCGGCATTTCCCTGTCCGTGGGGGCCGGTGCGGTGCTGATCAGCCTGATCCTTGGCTTGTTGCTGGGCGGACTCGCCGGATACATGGGCGGCCGCGTGGACAGGGTGCTGTCGTGGTTCCTTCAAGTCATGTGGTCCATCCCCACCCTGCTCATGGTCTTGGCGATTACCCTGGCCTTTGGCAAGGGATTTTGGCAAGTGTTTCTCGCCATTGGCCTCACCATGTGGGTGGAGGTGGCGCGGATTGTGCGGGGCCAATTTCTCAGCCTTCGGGAGCAGGCGTATGTGCAGGCGGCAGAGGCGCTCGACTTGCCGGCATGGCGCATCATGCTGCGCCACATGCTTCCCAATGCCGTCGGCCCACTTGTGGTCGTTTGTGCCGCCAACTTTGCCGCGGCCATCTTGATCGAGGCGGGATTGAGTTTCCTGGGCGTGGGAGCCCAAATCCCCATTCCCTCCTGGGGCAACATCGTCAAGGAACACGCCCACCTGCTGACCACCGACCATGCTTGGTTGGCCCTCATTCCCGGGGCGCTCATCGCCAGTTTGGTCCTCGCCTTCACGTGGGTGGGCGACGGCTTGAGGCAAGCCT
>JBMZAL010000203.1:0-2776 GCA_049611325.1 Flavobacteriales bacterium | reverse complement strand
CCGCCTCACTCCATGTGACAGCCTCGGGTTGGGACTCTCCTCCCCTTTGAAACCATGAACGCCAAACCGGCGGTGCGGGCTGGAGGGGCAGCAGTGCTTGCCACTCGTCGCGCTGCGCCATGCTGGGCAACGCCTCGTCGGAGGGCATGGCGACCACTTTGGTCGATTTCCAAACCAGGTCGTCGGGCAACTCCTGCGACAGGCACACCGAGATGTAACTTGCGCCCATGAGCATCACCAAAGCACACCGGCAAGAGATTCGCCAGCTCAAACGCCGCCAAGGACGCGTGGCGCAGCGCAAAGTGCTTGTGGAAGGTGAAAAATGCATTCGTGAGCTCTGTCGAAGTGCTTGGACTGTGGAGCGAATCTACTTCACCGAGACTTGGGGAGGCGCGTCGATTTGGACTTCGGACGCGCACTTGGACTCCCTGCCAAGGCAGCAGGTGAGTGCCAAAGACATGGAGATGATGTCCGCCGTCAAAACCCCGCCGGGCATCTTGGCGGTTGCAGAGTGGCCTGCGGACGTGGAGGCCTTGCCCCAAGCCGGAGGCATGGTGCTGTACCTCGACGACGTGGCCGATCCCGGCAACGTGGGAACCTTGATTCGGGTGGCCGATTGGTTTGGCCTGCATGGCGTCATTCTGAGCCCGCGATGCGCGGACCCCCTCAGCCCCAAAGCCCTGCAAAGTGCCATGGGCTCCACGTTTCACATTTCCACGGCGGTGATGCCTTTTGCAGAGCTTCCGTCTGACCACACCCAAAACGTCATTGGCTTGGATGCGGGCGGACAAAACCTGTTCGAACCCGGAGCCATGTCCACCCCCTCCTTGTTGGTTGTGGGGTCAGAATCTCACGGTTTGTCCTCAGACATCAGAGAAGCGTGCCATGCCATCGCTTCCATTCCTGGGGCAGGACGCGCGGAATCCCTCAACGCCTCTGTTGCAGGGGCCATCGCCACTTCAGCCTTCCTCCAAAAGGGCTTGACGTAAGGCCAGCGGCGCTGCAAGGATTTCACACCACTTGCGCGACACTTGCTCCTTGGACCACCCCAAGGCACTGATGTCATTCTCCACGCGCTCCTTTCTATTAGACCACGTTGCCTCTTCTTGCGGGGTGGGCTCGGGCACATGGGCAAACGTCTCCGAGGACCATCCCAAATGTTGCGCCGCCAAGCGCTGGTTGGGCCAAGCGCGCATGCCTCGGTGAAGGGCTTCGTCGAACTGCAGCGCCATGGTGCGTTCTGGCTTGACTTCTTCCGAAGAGGCTTGCCAAGGAAGGACAGGTCCAAACTCGAGGTGGACTTTGCCCTTTTGGCCCACCAGTCCGGTCCACATGCTGCGTTCGTCTTCACCTTCTGCCTTGGTGTAGCTGCCGTGCTTTTCGAGGTGCAAAAGCTCATTCACTTTGAAGGCGTCGCACGGATCCCATTCGTAGCTGATGGACACCGGGACGACGTGGAGCGCGTTCCACACCGCGGCATCTCCGTTGTTGGACAGCGTCCGCATCAGAGCGGGTGCCGTGGTGTCCCGTCCGTCTTTGGCACGTCCTTCGCGGTGAGCCAGCCAAACGGGCGTGCCTTTTTGGGTGACGTGTTGGATGTAGGCTGCTGTGCGCAGGCTGTGTTCATAACGCTCTCTTGCGCTTCCTGAACGCTCCACCACAAAACATCGGTTCAACCGCACCAAATCGTTCACCCACGGCCGCGACAAGAGGTTGGACCCAATGCCGATTTCCGTCGATCCTCTCCCCTCTTCCAACAGCGCCACATTGAGCAGGGAAGGATCCAAAACAATGTCGCGGTGGTTGCTCAAAAAGAGCATGCCTTCGTGAAAAGCTTCGGAGGGTCCATCCCAGGTGACACCTTCTGTGGTTTGGGACATCAATCCCTGCAAGAAGGGTTTGACAACCTGATCTTGGAATGCCTCGATGGATTCCACACTGTGCCATTGATGAACAAGCTTTTCCGCCAAGGCTGTGGGAATCATCCGTCCCAATTCACCCGTCCAATCCCGTGCATCGAGAAGTGTCTTGAGGGCGCGCTTGGCCACTTCCCCAGAATAGGGGGCCATGGATTCAAACGGCGCGAAGTCTTCCCTGCGGTCCATCATGCCGCAAGATAACTTGCCCCCTACCTTTGGCCAATGCAATTCGAGGATCTGAAGTTGAAGCGGCAATTTTTGAACGCGGTCGCGGACCTCGGATACGCCAGCCCGACGCCGATCCAAGTTCAAGCGATCCCTCGGATTTTGGCGGGGCAAGACGTCATCGGTGTCGCGCAGACGGGCACGGGCAAAACGGGGGCGTACGTGCTGCCGCTTTTGCAGAAACTCAAGGGCCGTCAAGAGGGCCAGCCTCGCATTGCCATCCTGGTTCCGACCAAGGAGTTGGCGTTGCAGGTGCATTCCGCCGTTCAAGGATTTGCTGCGCACACCGACATCCGGTCGTTGGTGCTCGTGGGCGGTGTGGGTCCCAAGGCACAAATTGCCGAGTTGGAAGGCGGTTGTGAAGTGGTGGTCGCGACTCCAGGCCGATTCATGGAGCTCTACTTGAAGGGCGCGCTCGTCACCAAGAAACTGCACACCATGGTGCTCGACGAGGCGGACCGCATGATGGACATGGGCTTCATGCCCCAGTTGCGAGACATCTTGGAGGTCATTCCCCGGAAACGCCAAAACCTCCTGTTCAGCGCCACCTTCCCGCAGCGCGTCGAGCGACTTGCCGACGAGTTTTTGCTCTGGCCCAACCGGATTGAAGTCACCCCGGAAGGCACGCCAGT
>JBMZAL010000202.1:0-2779 GCA_049611325.1 Flavobacteriales bacterium | reverse complement strand
GGTGCGCGGAAGCATCCGGAACAGCTGGTATCGCTGCTTCACGTACAAGATGAACTCGTATTGTGACCACCGCTTCAACGCGTCTTCACCCGGATCGCAGAAACGTGCAAAGGACTCAAACTCCCAACGCTCCAGGTCGACAATGTCGTAGTCCACATACTTGACAAAAAGCTCCTGCAGGAGGGCCCTTCGACGGTCCTCGTTTTCCAAACGGGCGACTTCACGCTGGCTTTGGGGCTCCCGCGCAAACGCCTCGTACAAGAACGTGATGGGGCTCTGCATCGCATCGATTCCCGACACGCGGAAGTCCTCCTCTCGGTACCCCAAGGCCTGAATGTCCCGGACAATTTCCTTCAGCGTTCGCGGCGCGATGACTTCGGCCGTGCCCACTTCCACATTGAGCACCCGCAACACCACGTTCATGGCGTCCCCCGACCCCACGAGACGTTCTTGGGTGTGGTACCCCACGGCACCAAACACGAGCGTATCCCCGACGCAGGCCCGCATCAGAAACTCCCCGTCGCTTCCCACAAATTCTCCGGCACTGGAGCGCCGGTTGACGACCATGGACGAGGGAATCCAACGACCGTGGACGTCCCCCACCACCCCGGAAACCACCACCACACTGTCGCAAGCGAAAGAGGGCGCCGTTTGGGCTTGACCCCACAGGCTGCACAGACCACAAACGACGATTGTCAACAGCGGACGCATGCGCACAAAGTACGGGCAGAACGCACGGAAGCTGGGTCGCCTTTAACGTACCTTCCCATCATGTCCTCGGATGCCTCCTCCCCACATAACGCACGCTCGCGGGCCCGCGACGCAGCCCGTGCGCTCATCCAGTCTGCCCAGGCTTGGACTCCGGAGTCTCTGGCAAAGGCGGTCCGCGAAGGGCAGCGCGAGGCTCTGGCGCAGGCCATCACGTGGGTGGAGAGCGCCCATCCCGACCACCAGGACCGCAACGAAGCCCTCTTGCGCCTCGCCCCAAGTGCGGGGCAGAGCGTGCGCATCGGATTCACGGGGATTCCCGGGGCCGGCAAGAGCACGCTGATCGAACGGTTTGGACTCGATGCCGTCCGTCGTGGCGCACGCGTGGCCGTCTTGGCCGTGGACCCCTCGTCTCAACGAACCCAGGGTGCGCTTCTGGGAGACAAAACGCGCATGCACGACCTGTCGAAGCATCCCGATGCCTTCGTCCGCCCTTCCGCTGCTTCCTCCACCCTCGGAGGTGTGGCTCGCTCCACGTCCGAAGCCATTCAGCTCTGTGAAGCCGCGGGATACGACCTGATTTTGGTCGAAACCGTGGGTGTCGGCCAAAGCGAAGTGACGGTCCGGAGCATGGTCGACGTGTTTGTGCTGATGCTCATTGGTGGCGCCGGGGACGACGTCCAAGGAATCAAACGAGGTGTGGTCGAGATGGCCGATGCTGTGGTGGTTCACAAGGCCGAGGAGGAACGCCTTGCGGCGTGCCGCACCACGGCTGGGGCGTATCGCCAAGCGCTGCACGTCTTGCCCCAACCGCCCTCTGGCTCCGACACCGAAGTCATGCTGGTGTCCAGCTTGACGGGCGACGGCCACGACGCGCTCTGGGAGCACATTCAACACCTCACGGAAACCTGGAAAAACTCCGGTTGGTGGAAGGCTCAGCGCACGCAGCAGCGGCTCGATGCCATGCACCGTCATGCCCGACAGTTGCTGATTGAGTCACACATGCACCACAAGTCCGAAGCATGGAAACGCCTGGAGAAGGACGTGTTGGAAGGTGAAGCAAGTCCATTCGCCTCGGCGCGAAGCTGGGTCCACCTCCCGTTGAATTCGTGAATGTTCTCGCGTGCCTCGGCGCTGTTGCCATAGTGGCGTGGACAGCGGGGGTGGTCCTTGGGCGTGCGCGGGAAAAGCAACGCCATGCGAACGTCTCTCCCTCTGCATTGAAGACCCTGCAAGGGCGCATGTTGCATGTCCGAAACATGGGCATGCGGCTTCAAGAACTGGCGTACAACCAACAACGTCTGCAAGAGGAACAAGCGCACTTGCGGCTTCTGCAAGATTTGAAAGACGAGGTGCAATGGCTCCTTTCCAGGGTGGAATCCACATTGGCCGAGCACCACAAACACGACTCCGATCGCTTGGAAGACATGCTCGACGCCACGGGCAAAGCCCTGCGCTTGGTGTTGGATGCCGGAAGACGACCAATGACGACTTGGCAGCGGGCGCAGGAGACCTTGACCCACCTTCACAAAACGCTTTGCCTCATCCGGAACCTCCCCACTCCGATCCCTGCAATTGAAGAGGAGCAAAACACTGAAAAACAAGTTAATCAAGTCATTTTGATTCAACTTATGATTGAACTCCATAGGTTGGAATTGACCGACGCATTGTTCCCCTTTGTGGGGCATGAATCAGGGGTCACAGCCCGGCTGAGCGACGGCTCCCAGCGAAGCGTCGCGTGGTCTCAGGACGTTCGGGAAGATTGAATCTTCTGTACGGCTTCTTCCACCGTCATCGCTGCCTGAGCGCCCTCTTGCATGTCCTTCACCATGACTTGGCCTGATGCCAATTCGCTTTCCCCCAGCACGAGTACCCAGCGGACGTTCCGGTCGTTGGCGTACTTGAATTGCTTCTTCAGTTTCGCGGGGTCGGGATACAATTCGGCAGACAGGCCTGCCTCTCGCAAGGCTTGGGTCGCATGCAACTCCTTGGGCAGCTCGCCTTGCTCCATTTGGACCACCATGGCGTCCAACCCATCGCTGGCCATGGCAGGCCATGCGTCGAAGTGATT
>JBMZAL010000201.1:0-2830 GCA_049611325.1 Flavobacteriales bacterium | reverse complement strand
TGCCCATGTTGTCGATGTAGTCCACTTCGAGACGGACAAATTGTGCTGAAGCTGAAGCGGTCGCCGCCAAAGCCAAGCCGAGAGTCAAGAGTTTGTTCATTGTCGTTGTTGTTTGGAGCAGTGCTCGCCCCAAGATACGTCAGTGCGTGCGTTACTTCAAGATGCGGTCGCTGGATCGCGCCCCACGCCCACTGCTTGGACGGCTTCGGAAGCCAGAGCGTGTGGGCAAGAAATACCCAAACGACAATTCATGTGAATGGGCACTCAGCAGGTTGTCCCCCACCGTGATGTCATAGTTGTAGGCCAGTGTGAATGCGTCGTAATTCAAGCCCGCGCTCAACACAAAGGCGTCTTGGGGACGGAACCCCATGCCAAACCACGACGTCCCGTTGACAATCGCCCGCACATTGACGTCCAACTGCGCCGAAGTCACCTCGGTCATTCGCATCAGTCCACTCGCTTGCACCGCAACCAAGCGGCTCACGTTGTAGAGGTAGGACCCCATGAAGTGATAGTGGCGCAAGAGGCGGTTTTGGTCGTCATCCACCCCGGCCACATTCAGTTTGTCTTGGAGCAGGTTGAAGACGGCCATGCCGAAGTAGTAATCCTTGCCGTACACCATCATCCCGGCATTGAAATCAATTCCAAACGTCGACTCCAGCGTCCCGGGCAAGCTGGGATCGTTGGGCTGATAGACTTCGAGGTCGGTGCCGTCGAACACAAATTGGTTGCCCTTCATGCTCAACCCAAAGGACACCGCGTCCTGGTTGTTGAGCAGCACACTGTACGCCCCGGTCAATTCAAGTCCTGACTGTGAAATGGCCCCACCCATGTCGTCGTTGTACAAGATGAGTCCTGCACCAATGCCGTTGGGCAAGGAACGGTGGCCGCTGATCAACATCGTGGAGGGTCCACCACTGAATCCCGCCCACTGGTTTCGGTAGGTCGTCGAAAGCATGGTTCCAGGCTCCGTTCCAGCCACTGCCGGGTTGGAGAGGTAGGTGTTGGTCACAAACTGAGACCTGCGAAGCTGCTGTTGGGCCACCGCGGACCACGACGTGGCCACCACGGCCACCAACAAGAGAAATGTCTTTTTCATGGTGCTCAGTACTTGATGGTTACCGTTCCACGGATGGGCAACGCCTCAGGGAACAATTCAATCGTGTAGTAATAGTCGGCGACAGGGAGACGGGCACCGTTGAAGCGGCCGTCCCAGCGCTCTTGCCCTCCTACAGTTTCAAAGAGCTTTTGCCCCCAGCGGTTGAAGACCATCACCTTGGAATCGGGATAGTCTTCCAATCCTCCCACGACCCAGTCGTCGTTGTTGTTGTCGCCGTTGGGTGTCAGGGCGTCCGCAATGAAGAGACATCCTTCGATGGCGTCCACAAATTGAGAGGCGGTCCGACGGCATCCCAGCGCATCGGTCACCACGACGGTGTAAGTGTCCTCCGTCAACCCCACCGCTGTGGAAGTCGTCTGGACAAAAGGATCGCTCCACTCAAACGTGAACGGCGCCTCTCCCCCGTTGACGCTCACAGTGGCCGTTCCGTCCGCCGCGTTCCAGCATGTCACCGGCGACGTCAAGGTGTTGAGCTCCATGTCGGTCACAAAGTCGATGCCGATGTCAAACGTTTCGGCGTAGCTGCATCCGATTTGGTCTGTCACCAAGGCGGTGTAGGTCATCTCGCTCAGGTTGTTGAGATTGGCCACATTGCCCGCCGTGTCGAGCACCACCCAATCGTATTCCTCGTCGCTCACCGTGCCTCCAATGGGGAAGATGTCGGCCGATCCGTTGCTCATCCCTGTGCACGTCGCGTTGGACGGTGCAATCAAAAAGTCCAAAGGCGCTGGGGCATCCACCTCGAAAAGCGCCGTGAGTTGGCACCCTGAAGTGTCTGTGACTGTGGCCACGTAATCTCCAGCACACAACCCAATCGAGTCGGCCGACACGCCGCCGGTGGTCGTGTTGAAGTAACTCACGTCCAAGTCGCCAGAGCCACCGAGGGCCGTCAGCGCCACTTCCCCGTCGCAATCCAATCCGCATGACGGGTTGGTGATGTCCCCGATGTTGATTTCGAGGGCCGCGGGCTCATTGATTTGGATGACCGCCGTGTCCGATGAGCAGTTGAGGGAATCCAAGACGTACACCTGGTAAATCGAGGGGCCCAAATCCATCAATCCTTCCGCCGCCGGCACAGTCTCCGTGGAGTTGGTCAAGTACAACGACCCCGAGCCGCCTGACGCCTCCACCGCAATGAAACCGTCTGCATCTCCTGTGCACACCACATCTCCGCTCGCAAACGCCACATCAAACGGCTCTGGACAGTTCACTTGGAGCGTGTCCTTGCGCGTGCAGCCGTTGGCATCGCTCACGGTGAACACAAACTCTCCATCGCCGTCAATGCACTCGAGGCCATCCCATGTGTAGATGCCTTCGACGAACTCCGGGTTGATCGTGGAGCCCTGCGGATCTTGTGCAACTGGCAACAACGATCCCGTTCCTCCTGTCAGCGTCGAATCAGGCAACACAATCAAAGCGTCGGCTTCGCCAAAGCAGGAATTGTCGTCGGCGATTTCAAACGCCGCGTCGATGGGTGCTGGAGAAGTTACCTCAAAGGTTACTGTGTCCTTACATGCATTCGCGTCCTCTGTAATCACGACATAAGAGCCTTCTTCGAGTGAAGCAAAATCCATCGGCCCCTGTCCGGCAATCAATTCTTCATCAGCCATTCCATACAACGTGTAAGTCATGCCGGATTCGGTCACATTTTCTCCTCCCAAAAACTCCACAGAGACATCAGTCAGACCGCCGGGGCAAAGAAGACTCAAA
>JBMZAL010000200.1:0-2838 GCA_049611325.1 Flavobacteriales bacterium | reverse complement strand
GGGAACGTGCGGCTGTGCTCTGCCTGCATCTCGAGCCCGGCTTCGGCCGCCATGGCGTCAAAGACGGGGATCTCCAAGATGTATTGGTCAGAAAAGCCGTGGGTGGCGTCGTAGGCCGTGGCCGGAAGCTTGCCCTGCATCAGGCGTGCATTCTCGGGCGCCACCGTGTGCAGCTCAATCATGAGCAGGCCGTGCTGGGCGACGTAAGGCGACCACTTCATCAAGTGCTCCTTGAGGCTTTGCTCCACGTTGCGGAGTTTGAGGCGCTTGCCGCGGAAGGCAAAGGCCCCGGAAGACAGAGGGGCCTCCGGACGGTCGATGATGGGCGGATTGTAGACGCGGTTGTGGTCGAGGAACGAACGGACGCTCATCAAATCCCCCAGACGCACGCCGTGCATCTCGTACAGGTCGAGTGCGAGGCGGTCGGGATCGCCGATGTCTCCCCAAATGAAGTGGCCCTTCACGCCCTTTTGGCGGAAATGATCTGCGGTGGCCACGAGGGCCTCTTGGTTGAAGTCGGCGCCCACAAGCATCAGTGGGTGGGTGTCCAAATGCTGTCCACGCAAGGTGTCGGACTCGATGACCTCGCGCATGTGCAGCAACAGGGCGCCATTGCCGCATCCCATGTCGCACAATCCGAGGGGTTGTTCGTCGAGGGGGGCGTTGAACACGTCTTTGACCACCTGGTCGAGGTGGGAGAAATACGCCTTGTGGGCGCCGCCCGACCCCCACACGTTCAGGGTGCGGTCCACGTGGATTTCGGCTTCACCCGGTTCTGTACGCCACAACCACGACCCCTCGCCCAGCAAGAGTTCCTTGGCCCACAAGAAGGTTTGGGTGTACGAGGTGGTCACGCCATAGGCGGCGGCGCGCTGCAAAAAGAACGCCCCCACCTGGCTGTCCGACCATCCGAGGGCGTGCATCACTTCTGCCCAGGCTTCTTGCAATTGAGGATGCAATTGTGCCGAAGCGCGGGACACGTCGTCCCACGAGGTCATCGCCTCGGTGCCAAAGGCCGTGCCCAACATGACGAGCCACGGAGCCACCAAAGCACCTTCGAGGTGGACGCGGAGGCGTTGTTCCAGGCTGAGGGTTTGGCCTGCGGTGTGGTCGGTCAAGCCTCCCCCACTCATGACCGCCCCAAGAAGGGCCCGCATCACGCTCAGGGCCTCGGCAGAGGGCGGCTCCTGCGGACGGTTCCACATGCCCACGCTGTGCTCCAACCATGAACGACCCAGCGCATAGAGGTGCCGGTCGCGCGCCCAATGGGCCACGTCCGCGTCTTTGTGCGGGACGTAGGTGACTTTGTCCTCGCCGTAGTGCGCATCAAGGATGCCCTGCGAGCACAGCATCCGCAACCCTACGTTCAAATACCCAGGGTTGGCCCCAAACAACGACGCCAACTCATCCACATCGCCCCCGGTTTGGAGGACCTCCTCCAACACCCCACTCACGTCCAAGACGGGAACCACACCACTCAAGGCGAGGCCATCCAAGTGAAAAAACAACCGAGAGCGCCACTGGCGCTGCAAGTCTTTGGTCGCGGGAACAAATGAGGTCATGTTGGGTCAGTTGGGTGAAACCTTAGCGTCGCTTGCCACCGCCTTGCATGGCGTCGCGGTGCAACGTCACAGCGATGGTCTTCGCTTTAAAATACGCCATGCTGATGTATTGGCGTCCACCGTAAAGGTTGCCATCGCCCCAGCTGTTCTTGATGACGAAGTACTCGTTGCCGTTTTGGTCTTGGGCCAAACCGACAATGTGCATCAGGTGGTCGTCGGTGGTCGTGTGGTTCTCAAAGCCCTCCTGGCGCGACGCCTGAGAGACCTTGGCTTCTTCAATGACCTCTTGGAACATCTTGGCCTCCTCCCCTTCGGCCGGCATCAACGCCATGCCGTTTCGGAAGCTGAATCCCTTCTCTGAAACGTCGGCATCCCAAGCGACGGTGTAACCGTCCATCACGGCTTTGCGCGTGACGCGCGTCAAATCTTCGATGGGCAAGTTGAGATACTGTCCACGAGAGAAGTTGTCCGGCACCTCCAACACGAAGGTCTCCCCAAAGGCATGGTGGGTGAAGCTGGTAAGCGACACGTATTGCGCGGGGTTGATTCCCAAATGATCGCGGAAGGACTCCGGCGTGTACGTCTTGCCGTCGAATTGGAACGACGAAGGCAACTTGCCCAAGTAGGCGTCGCAAATGCCGTCCACCGCGTCGCGCCAGTCGTCCGACAACACCTTCTGCTCGGACATGGCCTTGACGGCCGCCGCCAAGACCGCATCCAGCTCGCCGTGATTGAATTCGGTTTCGCCGGCGTCGAGGCCCGTGAAGGCAAATTCGGGAACCAGTCCATAGCCCGCCGCGGCGTTCAACACGTCGTGGCACAAGCTGCCAGGGCCAAACTGATGAAGGCCATGGTGACGCAAGTACATCTCGGCCTTCAACGGGTAGGTGTAACGCACCGACGCCATTTCGCTCAAGTCGACCACCTCCCCGCTGATGCGCGCGGCTTCACTTTCGAGGAAGCTCGTGGTGGAGAAACTCCAGCACGTACCCGTGCGGCATTGGTCTTTGACGGACGTTGCGGTCAAATCGGCCAACGTCTTGAAGGTGTACAAAGCGGCCTCCTTCTTCGCTTGATTTTGCGCTTGGGCCGAAGGTGCCATCATGCACCCTGCAAGGACGGCGGTGATCAAAATTCGTTGTTGCATGGGTGGAATTTACGCCCAACTCTTCCCCGCCCCTTCAAAGAAGACGTGCGGGTTTGCCACACCCCATTGTTGTTTATCCCGTTGTTTGCCCCGACCGACGCCCCCAATGGACGCCTTAGAACGACGCGC
>JBMZAL010000199.1:0-2876 GCA_049611325.1 Flavobacteriales bacterium | reverse complement strand
CCGCAAACAGTTGCGCGGTCTCCTCGGGTCGTTCTTGTTTTCGGGTGAGGACGTCGACAAGAAGGTCAAGGTGTTGTCTGGGGGAGAGAAAGCCCGTTTGGCGTTGTGCAAGCTTCTGCTGCACCCCTACAACGTCCTGATTCTTGACGAGCCGACCAACCACCTCGACCTGAAAAGCAAGTCCGTCCTGAAAGAAGCCCTTCAACGCTTTGACGGCAGCTTGGTGGTGGTGTCTCACGACCGCGACTTTCTCAGCGACATGACGCAACTCGTGTACGAGGTCACTCCGACTGGACTGAAGCAATACATCGGGGACATCAAGCAATTCCTGCACGCGAAGCACGCCGCAAGCATCAGCGCCTACGAGGCCAACAAAAACGTCAAGGTGTCGCGGGAGAAAGGGGGCAAGAACGCCCCGACCAAGGAAGGCAAATCAAGTTCAGGCGGCGACGACTACAAGGCGAGGAAAGCCGCTGAAAAAGCACTTCGCAAGGCCAAAAACGCGGTCGACCGCCATGAAAAGGCCATCGCTCAATTGGAGGCCAAGCAAGAGGAACTCAACGCCGCCATGGCCGACGTCGACCCCTCGGACCGGACCAAAGTGACCGAATTGGCCTACGCCTATGATGCGGTTCAGAAAGAGATGCAAGACAGCATCAACGCCTGGGAAAAGGCCCTGGAAGACGTCGAAAGGCTCTCTGCGGATTGACCTACAACCCTGACGCCTCGATGTAGGTGGTCCACTTGGCAATGGCCTTCGCCATGTCCTCGGGCAACTCCGACTCAAAGTCTTTGCGCTCGCCGGTGCCCGGGTGCGTGAAGCCAAGCGTCTTGGCATGCAAGGCTTGTCGCGGAAGCGCCTCAAACATGTTCCGCAAGAAGGCGTTGTACTTGCCGCCAGGTGCCCCTTTGACCGCCACGTTGCCTCCGTAGATGGGGTCGCCAAACAACGGATGTCCGATGTGTTGCATGTGCACTCGGATTTGGTGCGTCCGCCCCGTTTCCAACTTGCATTCCACCAGGGTCACCGGTCCCAAGCGCTTCAACACGCGGTAATGCGTCACCGCGTGTTTGCCTTCGCGGCCATCCTCGAACACTTGCTGAACACGCCGGTCACGGAGAGAGCGCCCCACGTGGCCCGTGACGGTGCCATCCTCACGGACATCTCCCCACACCAACGCCCAGTAACGGCGATTCACCGTGCGCTCAAAGAATTGCTCACTCAAGTCTGTCAACGCCCGCTCCGATTTGCCCAGCACCATCAAGCCGGTGGTGTCCTTGTCCAAACGGTGGACCAACCCCGGCCGCGGCTCGGGTTGATTGGGAAGGCTGGGCATGTTCTGGAAGTGGTGCAAAATCCCGTTCACCAACGTGCCGGAGTAATTCCCATGGCCGGGGTGCACCACCAAATTCATCGGCTTGTTGAGCACCAACAGGTCGTCGTCCTCATAGAGGATGTGCAAATCCATGGGCTCCGGAAGCAGTTCAAACTCATACACCGGCTGCGGCAACTCCACCGTGACCACATCCTCTGGCTTCACTTTGTGGTTGCTCTTGACCGGTTGGCCATTGACCCTCACGTAGCCTGACTTGGCTGCCGTTTGGAGTTTGTTGCGCGACAGATGCGCCACGCGGTTGATGATGAACTTGTCCACGCGCAAAGGCATCTGTCCGGGATCCACCACAATGCGATGGTGCTCAAAAAGCTCTTCGCCTTGCTCGTCCGGGGTGTTCAAGTCTTCGCTCATGGGCGGGCAATCCAGCGTTGGGTCCAGGTTTGGCCGTTCTCCTCGGTTCCGACGAGGAGGTACACGCCGGGTGTCTCCGTGGACCACGACTGAAGACCCGGTGCCATGTCAAGCCACTCGGCCACCTTACGTCCCGTCATGTCCAACATGCGCACCGTGGTGACGCGTTCGAGGTTCCAATGACACGTGTGCGTCCCGGGATTGGGAAACACCGTAGGGCCTTCCAAACGAGACGGCAGTTCCGACACCTGGACCACAGGCTCCTTCCCTGCACGAAGCACAGGCCGAATCATCAACGACCCCTGGATGCCTGACTGCAACCACGGCGTGTTGGGAAACTTGTACCAGAGGTACTCCGGGTTGGTGTTCGTGGATTTGTCCAGTCCGATGTTGATGCGGTCCTCTCCTTGCTGCACAAACCCTACGTAGATGCGACCCGACACAGGAATGGGCGCCTCAAACGGGATGTAGGTGAATCCGTCGTATTCGTTGGCGAAGTAATTGGGCTCGTGAATGGTGTACTGCGTCACAATTTCACCGCCTGGCTGCCCGGGATTCTCCTCATCCTCTCCCCGGATTTTCAAGGTGAAGGTCTCCCCTGCCGAGTCGTCGTAGAAGGGCGTGAAGTGAATCCAAACCCCTTCCAAGGTGTCTGCCATCTGGAGGTCGAAGCCCACCACCACCTCTCCACCTTGGCCATCCAAAGCGTACGCCTTTTCCGCAGTCCCGTCGTCGTAGGCGTAGTAGTCCTTGAACGTCTGCACGTGAACGATGCTGTCGTTGTCGGTCACGCCGGTTTGGGTGGTGCCGTTGGCGCCTCCCACTTCGTCCTCCCACAAGGAGACGTGGAACGTGGCAAACGAGTCGCTCACCGCTTCGTTAAACAGCGGCGTAAGAATGGACAAATCGTCGATGTAGTCCGTCTCAAACAACCCCTGAATGGAGTTGTTGGGAATCTCTCCTGTGGGCGGGACATAGTTGTTGACGTTGCCCTCGACATCCACGCGTTGCACCTTCAGACCGATGTTCTCTTGGCTGTTGGTGGACTCACCAAAACTCCGATGCAGTGTGGTCACCGAGGCCGCAGTGTAGCTGTCCACAGAATCCACAAAGTGCGGCCAAGGCATG
>JBMZAL010000198.1:0-2884 GCA_049611325.1 Flavobacteriales bacterium | reverse complement strand
AGGGTGGCCTGCTTTTGGGCGAAATCGCCTTTCAATTCGCGGCGCAATGCCTGCAACTCGTCCAAGTTGGCTTCCACGTCTTCGGGCAACACGTCTTCGAGCCACTCGCGCATGCGCTTGGCCAAAATCGGTGCCTTGCCGTCCGTGCTGATCGCCAGCTTCAATGAGCCGTTGGTCACGATGCCCCCCATGTAGAAGTCACATCGGTCGGGGACGTCGGCCACATTCAGAAGGTGGCCCATGAGTCGCCCGAGACGTTCGGACCAGCGCACTTCGCGCGGTTCGATGGTGGCGATGATGCTGACGTCGTTGCGTCCCACATCCCAAGGCCAAGCGCGCCAACGGCGAATGGCCCGGACGTGCTCATGCTTGTCGATGAGGGCCTGAACAGGTTCGGTGAACGCATCGGCGAAGACCCGCACCCGAGCATGGGGGCTGCTCTTCAGCAGGAAGTGCAGTTTTTCTTCGGCGATTTCAGACCCTCCGAAGACGTTGAACGTGAGACTTTCGGGTTTCAGGAAGATGGGGAACTTCGTATTCATGGGTAAAGGATGGGGTGATGGAACGGAGGTTGGAGGTGGAGGGTGTCAGTTGATGGTGGACGACTTCGCCGATGACCAAAAGCGCGGGATCGGGCAGCAATTCCACCTCGGCCGTCAGCCACGCGTTGGCGCTGTGGATGACGCACTGTTGTTGTGCGAGACTCCCTTCGGAGACCACGGCGATGGGCGTGTCGGACTTGCCGAGTTGAACGAGGTGCTGGGCGATGTCGCGGATGCGTCGGCGGCCCATGAAGACCACGAGGGTGGAGGAGGTGCTGAGGGCAGCCACCAAGTCGGCGGTCAGCCGGCCATCCTGTCCCGTGGCGGTGCCGAGCCACGCCGAGGAGGCCACTCCGCGAAGGGTGAGGGGGATGCCCGCAAGTCCCGCGAGGGACGTGCCACAAGAAATGCCCGGGACGTAGGTCCAGCCGAGGCCGAGTTGCTCTGCAAATTGAAGCTCTTCGCCGGCCCGTCCGAAGACCATGGGGTCGCCGCCTTTCAGCCGAACGAGTCGCAAGCCTTGCCGGGCGCCACGCTCAATCCAGTCGTGGATGAGGACTTGTGGCGTGCTGGTTTGGCCTGCGCGCTTGCCGACACAAATCAGCGTGGCATCGGGATGCGCGAGGTCGAGCATGTCGCGGTGGACCAGGCTGTCGTAGAGCACGAGTTGGGCCTGGGCCAACACTTTGGCCCCTTTCAACGTCATCAGGTCGGGATCGCCGGGACCGGCGCCAACCAGCCACAGGTGGGGCTTGGGGGGAGTCATGGGAGTGCTCATGATGCTTTTGCGGTTGAAGTGTGACGGTCGAGTTCGTCGAGGAAGGCCTGCGCCGTTTGGACGTAGGCTTCGGCAAACGCTTGGGTGTTGGCGCCTCCGAGGTAGGAGAGCACCTGGGCGGTGAAGGAACCGGCCTCTGGGGTAAACGCGCCAGTCGCGACAAACACCCGGTCGAAGGACGCCAAGATGTCGGCGTAGGTGTTGGTCTTTTCGCCCTCCTTGACGAGCAGGGCCTTGGCGCCGGCGATTTGGGCGGCGTAGGCGTGGTAAATGGCATGGCCCCATCGCCCTTCTTGCATGGCTTCGAGTCCCAAATCGAGTTTCTCACGGGCCTCGAGCAAGAGGGTGGAGACCAAGTCAATCACGACCCCGGCGCATTCGCCGACCCCGATTTGGGGTTTGAACGCGGTCTCACTGCCCCAGTCCACATACAGGTCCTCCGATGTCCCTTCCACGTGCTGTTGAAGCAGGTTGTAGTGGTAGCGGTCGCCCACGCGCAGGAAGTAATCGGCGAACGTCTCGTGCGGCAGCTGATGCTGTTCAAAGTCGATGAGCACGGTGCGGAGGGCAGCGGGAACGTGTTTGGTGGGAAGCTTCAGGATCTTCTTCCCAAACGACCACTCGCCGTTCGCCCGGCGGCCGCCACCCACCAAGATTTGCATCGCGGGCATGGTGGCGCCTTCGCGACGCATCGAACTTCCGTGCAGCCCAAACGACGCAATGCTGTGCTGTCCGCACGCGTTCATGCATCCGGAGATTTTGATGTTGAACGACCGTTCGAACATCAAATGGGGGAATTCTTCCTCCAAAGTGTGTTCGAGCACGGTGCTGAGGTGCGTGCTGTTGCTGATGGCGAGGTTGCAGGTGTCCGTGCCGGGGCACGAAGTCACGTCCACGCCGGACTGAAAGCCCAGGGCGTCCCAACCCAAATCGCGCAGGACGCGGTGCACCACCGGCAAGTTGGCTTCCACCACGTCGGGCAGGAGCAGGTCCTGGCTTTGGGTGACGCGGATGGTCTCCGAGGTGTAGGGGGCCAAGGCTTCGAGCAGGTCTCGCGTGCGGACCGTGGTTTCGTCGCCGAGGGGCACGCGGATGCCCACGGCGAAGTGGCCCTCTTGTTTTTGGGCAAGCACGTTGGCCTTGCGCCAGGTTTCGTGTCCGACTGGCGCGGGAATCTCCTCTACGGTGGCGGGGGAGACGGGGATGTGTTCCGCATGCGCCACGTCCGGGAAGGCCCCCGAAGGCATGGCGCGCTCACGCGCAATCGCTTCAAGCAGGGCGTCGCGCCCCATGGTTTGGTAGAGGAATTTGAACCGCGCCTTTTGACGCTTGGCCCGTTCTCCGTCACGGTCAAACACCCGGAGGATGGCCTCGGTGATGGGGATGAGCTCGTCGGTGGGCACCCACTCGTGCAAGACTTCAGCCGGGGCAGGTTGGGCGCCAAGCCCACCGGCCACGAGAAGTTTGAATCCGAGCTCACCCGCATCGTTTACGGCAGGGAGTACACCCAAGTCGTGCATCACGCCAAGTCCGGTGTCTTCGTCTGAACTCGAGAAGGAGACCT